>NZ_JACAEU010000140.1:0-15551 GCF_013388695.1 Fischerella sp. | reverse complement strand
CTTTGCATGAAAATGAAGTACACCCTCACTTTTGACGGACATCCCTCTCCCAATATTGGGAGAGGGAAAGAGGGTGAGGGATTTGCTAACTGTACCTGATTCACTTGAAATTTGCTGTAAATCACAAAATCCATAAAACTTTAAATATGCTCAACTTTCTCAATTCTCTTTTAAATCGCCATCCAGAAAACGTTAAAGCCAACGTTGAAATTTATACATGGCAAACTTGCCCTTATTGCATTCGTGCCAAAATGCTGCTTTGGTGGAAGGGTGTCAACTTCACTGAATACAAAATCGACGGCAACGAAACAGCAAGAGCGCAAATGGCAGAGCGTGCCAATGGACGCCGCACAGTGCCGCAGATTTTCATCAATAATCAGCATGTAGGGGGTTGTGATGACCTGTATGAGTTAGATTCACAAGGTCAACTAGATCCTCTTCTCACTCAACCAGCAGTTTAGGAATTAGGAATAAGGTCGTAGCGATCGCTAAACAAATTTTCTAATTAAGTCGGCGTTAATAGACTTATTTTTCATGGTGACAACCTCGTGACCAGGTTCAACCTGGTCACGAGAATTAGAGCCCCTGGCTCTTATTTGCTAAGTAGATGGACGTAATTAAACATAAAGTGCTTATTTTTTGACAAGGGCGGGCAGGATGCCCACCCCACAAGAGATTTATTGTTCTTGCGGGGTGGGCGTCTCGCCCGCCCTATTTTTACTTTATTTATGTCTATCTACTTATTGACACTCACCGCCCTATAAGTGCGGTGATTCTTGCTTCACAGGGATTCCAATGAATTTACCCTCAGCAAGCATCTTGACCGTGTGCCCCACGGCTGCAAGTCCCCGAACGAGAACTACTTGAGCGGCTGCAACATCTCTGTCAGTTATATAGCCGCAATTTGAACAAACATGAGTACGTTCTGATAGCTCTTTCTTTCCTGCCTGGGTTCCGCAACTTGGGCAAATTTGGCTCGTCTTGCGGCTATCTACTTTCTGGAAATAAACATCACGCTTAAAACAAGTCTGTTCAAGGATGTTGAAGAATTGACCAAATCCGGCATCTAGACAATGCTTACCAAGCATCCCCCTGGACAAGCCGACAAGATTCAAATCTTCAACAAACACCATTCCAGTCGAATTGCATATTTGGTGAGACAGTTTTCTATGCCAGTCCTTACGGCAATTAGCAACGTACTCATGCAATGAAGCAACTTTCCTCTGTGCTTTGTGCCAATTGTTCGAGCCTTTACGTTTTCTGGAAACGCGCTGTTGCAGTAATTTAAGCTTGCGTTCGGCATCTACAAAAAACCTCGGACGTTTGACCAAAAGCCCGTTAGAAGTAGAGACGTAGCATGCTACGTCTCTACTTGTTAGTCCTACATCAATCCCTACTGCTTCCCCATGTGGCATTGGTTGTAGTGGATTAACATCCCATTGAACGGTTAGCATCACGTACCACCCAGAAACCCTTTTGACTACAAGGGCTTGCTTGATTACTCCCCCCTCTGGAATTGACCGCGAGTACAGACGTAGCATGCTACGTCTCTACTTTTACTTTTACCGCGCCAATTACAGGCAATTTCATATACCCGTTACTTAATGGGGTTGCTCCTAGTTGCGGGAAAGAGAAAGACCGCATTCGCCCAGGCTTTTTGAATCTTGGAAACCCATAATTTTGTTCCCACATTGAGACGAAAGCCTTTTCTAGTCGCCTTAAAGTCTGCTGCAAAGATTGAGCATTTACACGTTTTAAATACTCGTTTTCTTTGCGTGCAACAGTCAAAGATTTGCATTGACTAGCAAATGTTGGACGCGGTGCATCGGCAGGAATGATGTATTCGCATTTAAGTGAGCAAGCGTTAACTTGACAGCTACGAGATTTATACCAATCCTTACGCTCTGCTAAAGCATGGTTGTAAACCCGTCTATGGGTTTCTAGCCATTCTTCAAAAATAGCTATTTGGGATTGAGTTGGTTTTAATTTAAACTCGTAAGTCAGGTTAAACACTTAATCACCTCCTGACTTATTTTAGCATATCTAATAACCGGAATGACGATTAATAGAATAAAGTCGTCCTTCTAGGACGAGGCTCTAACCCCAGAATTTTTGGTAGGTTGTTCCAAACAACAAACAATAAACAACCACCAACAATTAACCATCAATTCAAAGCAGATTGTAATAACTCGCGCATACATTTAACCAGCATACGCTCAGGAAATATTGTTAAAAAATCATCTAAATCATGGATAGCTTTACGGATGTACTCTTGGGAAGCACCCTTAGCGATCGCATACTTGTATAAACTTTCGACTGTTGGATAAAACTCAACTGCCAAATAATAAAGGGCGATGTTTAACGTATTGCGCCAGTCTTGAGTATCTTGTTCGTAACGCTTCTTCGCAATTTTAATGGCAAGAACAAAGTCTGCTCGTGCTTGGCGCGGTTGCTTCAAAGCTTGGTACGCTAAAGAGCGTAAATACAAATACCAATCATCATTGGAATTTAATTCCACAGCACGGTTAACATCAGCAAAAGCCTCGTCATACTGCTTGAGCATCAGATAGATGTAACCGCGACTAACAAAAACTTTATCGTTATTTTGATCAAGTTCTAAAACATGATTAAAATCTTTGAGGGCTTGATCGTAGCTTCCTAGCAACTGGTAAGTCTCACCCCGACGGGCGATTATCCCAGCGTTATCAGCGTCAAGCTCAATGGCACAATCAAAGTCTTGCAAAGCTTCAGCGTAACACTTCATCTGGCGATAAGTCTCACCCCGCAGTACGTAGACATGTAGCAGCTTGCCACGATCTCGATCAAGTTCCAGAATGCGGTTAAAGTCTGGTAGGGCTTCGATATAATTTCCCAACAAGTAATATGCTGTACCTCGTAACGTTCTCACCTGGATATTATCCGGCTCATATTTGAGAACGCGGTCAAAGTCCGCGATCGCTTCACCATAACGCCCCATTAAATAATATGCTACTCCTCGCAGTAAAAGTGCCCTAATATGCTCCGGTTCAAGTTTCAGGATGTCATCAAATGCCCGCACAACTTCGGCATAGCGCTGCACTAGTAAATAGTTATACCCCTGTTGTATCTTTGCCCAAGTATAATTGGGGTCAAGTTCAAGGGCGCGGTTAAAGTCTATAAGGGCTTGGTCATAGCGCTCCATCAATTGGTAAATATAGCCCCGTTGCGCGATCGCCCTAGGATGATTAGGGTCAAGTTTAATCAAGCGGTCAAAGCTTTTGATTGCGTCTGAGTAATGCTTGTTGTTGCTATAAACATGACCCTGAAGTTCGATCGCTGAATCTAGTGTCGGGTCAAGTGTAATCGCTTGATTGAGGTTCTTTAAAGCTTCATCGTAGCGTTTGCTGATGTAATAAATCGCACCTCTAAAACTCATAGCCAAGGCTCGCCACTTCCGATCCATTCTGCCCTGCTCTATCAGTGCTGTGAACATTTGAGCAGTGACTTCATAGTCTTGCTGTTTCCAGGCTTTCAATCCTTTGAGTAGCTTTTCACCCCAACGCTGAACTTCTGTGGCATCAGAATCTTTCCCAGCCTGAACGATTATTTCTGCCCAGCTTTGAGCAAATTTATAATGCTTTTGGAGAACCTCCATAAATTCATTAAGAGCTAAAGGCAAATATTTGTGTGGTGTTTGACACAAGCGGTGATACAACACATTCAGCTTGTGGCTTTGCCAAAGGCGATCGCACCATTTTTTCTCTTCATCCAGTTGCAAGTCATTTGCCAAGGAATCGTAATAGTCCGCCAACTTCCCTTGCAAATGCGTCCAACTTTGCGCTGATGAAAGCCGCTTGTGACGTAACATCAGAGTTTTGGCAACATCATGATATACCCAACCATTTGGATGAACTTTCACAAACGGCATCTGTTGCAGCCAATTTAACAATTCATCCGCCTCTTCCTCTGAGCGCAATTGCACTAGAACGTCTCGATATAAATACCGAGGCAGCGCAGCATTAAGTACTCCTTGTCGCCGCTGGGGATCTTTCATCCACTTTAAGAAGCGTTCTACCACCATTCCGTTAGCATCGCCAATTTGACTGGTGTCATCGGGAGTTTCCACCGCAAGAGTGGCAACAAGTAAAGGCAAGCCTTCAGAAAGGCGCAAAATCACATCAATAATTTCGTTGTCGTTAATGTCCTTATAGGAGAGATATTGTCTGGCTTCTTCCTCGGTAAAAGGTTTTAAAACCAGACGCACCATCGATCCCTCGTAGCATCTCCAATGGTTCTTATCCAACTCCTGCCGACCTGCAATAATCAGTATGATATTCGACGGTACGTCACCATAACGACCATCCAAAATATCTCTCAGCCAGGGGTCTAAAAATTCCTCTGTGCGATCGCAGTTATCAAAAAACAGAGCAATATCTGATTTTTCTGCTACCTTCCACAAATCCTCTAAAAACAGAGGCGTCAAGACAGCAATAGCTTCCTGCAATAAGCGTAATTCGTCTTTACTCGCTAATTTTTTGGCTGCGTAAGCTGTCCAATCTCCCTGCGTTACCTCAACATGCCGATCTGCGAATTCCAAGACAACATCAGTACCCGGAATTGGCTGCGTCAAATACACTTCTTTATGAGGGAGAGTTCGTTCTACAAAAGCCGAAAACCCTTGAGGGCATTCCCAATCAGTTTCTAATTCCTGTAATATTTGGCAGTAAGCTTGATAACTCTCATTAAACCGAACAAGTTTGTAACCTTGCTGTTCTAACTGCTGCGCCAGACGACTCATTACCTCTGGTACACTTTTTTCCAATTCGTCTGTATATGCGCTAATTAAGTTTGCATGTTCGGCTATTTGGCGAAATTGCCGCAGCAAGGAACTTTTACCAACACCACCTGCGCCAACAACATTAAAGATAAAGCGACGATGATCGTCCTCAAGTGGTAATTCTAAATTTTGACGAAATAGGGTAATTTCTTCTTCTCGTCCGACAAAATTTAACTTTTGGTGTTGCTTAACAATCTCTTGCAACGTCCGACGCTTTTTTTGGGGATTGTCAGTGGACAGAAAATCTGAGTATTGCGTCCCCGCTTCCACAACCTGACTGACAAAAACCCGATCTTTGTCCTCCAGCAACGGTAACTTTTCTTTAATTGTCGCGATCGCCCGTATCACCGCTTCCCGATCTGCCGGGGAAAAAGTTGAACTCACATGATTTTCAGTCATTTTTGTTACTCCATTGGGACACACCTTAAATAGAGTGTTCCCAAATAGAGAAAAAGGCGATCGCTTAAGAAAAAGCAGGAAATAAGGTAGCGTAAATCACATCAATATACACACTTCTTGCGTTAATAAATTGGGTGGGCGAGACGCCCACCCCACAAACCAATAAAGCTCTTGTGGGACGGGCGTCCTCGCCCGTCTGAAATTCGAGGTGCAACATGTGAATACAGGTAATTGGCAATGAGATAAAAACAGTTTTACGATCTATGTACAGAAACATGTACATAAACTGATGCTTTCTTACAAAATCACATCCCCAACCGATGCGAGAAATGACTTTTTTAAGTTGTTAGACCTGGTAGTAGAAAATCATCAAGTGTATATCATCAAACGTCGTGATGGTGAAAATGTAGCCTTGATTGCTGAGTCAGATTTGGTGAGTTTGCTGGAAACGGTTTATCTTTTGCGTTCCCCTGCTAATGCACGTCGGTTGCTGGATGCAATAGAAGAGTCGAAAACAGGAAAGATTCAACCTCAAACTATCGCAGAACTTCAGCAGGAGTTGGGGATTGAGCAAGAAGAAGAAAAAGAAATCTGAAGTTGATGAAGTTCAACCAGTTGTAGTTAATCGCAGTCCTGGTTTTAGTTCTCAATTCAAAGAAGATTTGGCTCGGTGGTGCAAGCAAGATTTTCACAAAGCGTCGAAAATCTTGGATTTAGTGACGGCTGTCATGCAAGATCCCTTCGAGGGTATCGGCAAACCAGAACCATTGAAGTATCTGGATGCAGATATCTGGTCACGGCGAATCGATTTAGAACATCGGCTTGTCTATCGGGTAGGAAACACTCAGATTGATTTTCTAGCTTGTCGGTATCATACCAATTTGCGTTCTTAAGTGTCATTCTGAACGGAGCGATAGCGAAGTGAAGAATCTCGCGAGATACTTCGCTTCACTTCGTTACGCTCAGTATGACAAAATTACAGTTCCTAATGCAGATTGGTATCACTACGATTGAAGAAGGCAGAAGGAATAATATAAATTTTCTCCCCACCTCCCCATCGCCTTTTTCATCGCTTCAGTCTTTACCCTCAAGAATTATCCCTTCAAGGTTTGCCCGTTTAAGGTTCGCCCCTTCAAGGTTCGCCTCTCTAAGGATAGTCAAAAGCTACACATGCTGATGAAGAAGAATGGCGATCGCTCTCAAAACTCCAATATTCTCACTTGAAACGAGAAACGTCTCATCTGAAACGAGAAACTTCTCACTTGAAACAGCAAAATTTAAGCTTTGAACAAGAAATGTCAAGCTTCATACTTGAACATTCCAGATCAAAGCCCTAAATTTTTACTTGGAAACCTGAAGTGCCGAGATAATTTCTACACCTTCGCAAAGCTGGAACTGCACCTTGCCAGTTTTCTTAGTACAACATTACATAAATTCATAGCGAAATTTTAGCACCAAGACTCCGCGACACTCTGCGTTAACCTTTGCGAGCCTCTGCGTTTCAAACCACTACTAAAGCTGTACTTAGCAAACCGCCTTTCCATATCATCTGAGTCCAGCAGCTAGGATCTTGTTATTCTAATAAAATGACGTCAAATAAAACTCACTTACTGCGACTTTCCCAAGGACAACTTAATCTCTTAGAACGTTGTCCGCGTCAGTTCCAACACTCTTACTTGGAACAACTTTATTCTCCTGCCGATCCGGAACGTGAAGAACATCAGATTTTGGGGAGTCGCTTTCACCTGCTGATGCAGCAGCGAGAAATGGGTTTGCCAATTGATAGTTTTCTACAAGCCGATGCCCAACTGCAAAGTTGGATGACAGCTTTTGCAAATGTAGCACCAGAAATTTTAACGCCTGCGACTGACAACCAAACTTTTCGAGAAAGCGAACACTATCGCACGTTGCCAGTACAAAATTATTTACTCACAGTTGTCTACGATTTATTGATTGCAGATCCCCAGCAAGCACAAATTCTCGATTGGAAGACTCATCCTAAACTGCCCAATAAACGTAAGTTAGAACAAAATTGGCAGACACGCCTTTATACGTACGTATTAGCTGAAACCAGCGATTATCTACCAGAAAATATTTCAATGACCTACTGGTTTGTCCAGTCTGAAGGTAAACCACAGAGTATAAAATTTAGTTATGATACCGCCCAACATAAGAAAACAGCTAAAAAACTTACGCAACTGTTAAGTAAATTAACTCATTGGCTGGAAGATTATTATCAGGGGAAAGATTTTCCGCAAGTGCCAGAGGGTAGCAAAGCTTGTGAATATTGCCAATTTGCTAAGAGGTGCGATCGCCCTCAGCTTAATTCTGAACAAACATCAAAAGCAAAATCTCCTTCACATCCAGTGGGCACTAACTTACTGAATCTCGCTACGATCCAAGAGGTATCCCTATGAAGGAATTTGTTGGTGGTTGCTAGTTGTTTGTTAATGGTTGTTCCATACAACAAACAACAAACAACAAACAACAAAAAACAAACAACAATATTATTTTATGCATTCAGATGAATTTGATGCGGTTTATGTCCGCGAATTAGGAATTGACGACATAGCCCCTGTTTATCATTTGGGAGAAGAATTATTTACCAGCGATTTATATCCCTATCTATATCGTTGCTGGGATGAGTGGGAAGTGATTGGACTTTACAACACCGATCCAGAATACTGTCTTGTTGCCGAAATTGATGGGGAACTAGCAGGATTTGTTTTAGGAACTATCATCACAAAGGCATCCTGGACTTATGGATATATTCTCTGGTTAGGAGTCAGTCCAAAATTTCAACGGCGTGGCGTGGGAGATAAACTAGTTGATACTGTCATTGCCCGCATGATCGAAGATGGGGCTAGATTTATGTTGGTAGACACCGATCCAGAAAATGTTCCAGCGGTGAAGTTTTTTCGCCGCAAAGGATTTGGTAATATCCGCCAACATGTTTTCTTGTCGATGAATTTAAGCAGGCATGAATATTATGGCAGACTAATTGATTACGAACGTCAAAAAGCCGAAAGAGCAGGTTATAGGAAATCATCGCGTCCTATCCGCACTCGTAAAGCTGAAGCTATTACTAATGAAGTTGCCCTTAATGTCCTCATGAGTGAATCTCAACGCCAAGAAGATTCTCCCGTATAAACAATATGCCTGAACAGCAGTGGATTTTGACCTCAACTGAACAACCACCCGAATGGTTCCTGCAAGCTGTCAAGCAATACGTATCCGCATCCAGCGGACAGTATGCAGCGCAGTTGCTATGGCAACGAGGTATACGGGGAATCCCACAGCTTGCAGCTTTCCTTGATTCCAAAACTTATCAATCAGCGAGTCCGTTTGAATTTGGACAAGAAATGCAACTAGCAGTAGAACGGTTGCAAAAAGCATGGAAAGCAGCGGAAAAAATCGCCATTTGGGGAGATTTCGATGCTGACGGTATCACTTCCACTGCTGTATTGTGGGATGGCTTGGGTCAGTTCTTTGTGCAAAATACGCAGTTAATTTACTATATTCCCAATCGACTTACGGAATCTCACGGACTTAACTGTCCTGGCATTGACAATTTAGGCGAGCAAGGCTGTAAGTTAATCGTGACTTGCGATACCGGTAGTACAAATATTAGTGAAATTACTTATGCAAAGCAGCAAGATATCGATGTTATTGTTACCGATCACCACACCTTGCCAGTAGAGCGTCCGCCAGTCACAGCCATCATCAATCCTCGCTATTTGCCAAGTGACCATCAGTTGTTTCATCTTTCCGGGGTTGCGGTGGCTTACAAGTTGGTGGAAGCCCTGTATCAAGCTTTGCCTGATATCCCGCAACAGCCTCTAGAAGATTTGTGGGATTTAGTAGCAGTAGGTCTAATTGCCGATCTAGTGCAGTTGAGTGGAGATTGTCGTTATTTGGCACAGTTGGGAATTGGGCGACTGCAAGAAGATTTTAAAAAAACTCCGACCCAGCGGCGACGTCCGGGAGTAGGTCGATTGTTGGAGTTGTGCCAGAAAAGTGGCGATCGCCCTACAGATATTTCCTTTGGTCTCGGCCCCCGCATTAATGCTGTTAGCCGCATTCAAGGAGATGCCAGTTTCTGCGTAGAATTACTGACAAGCCGCGACCACAAGCGTGTCAATCAGCTAGCAGAGGCAACAGAATTAGCAAACTCCCGCCGCAAGTCCTTACAAAAAGAAGTTGCCCAGCAAGTAAACCAAAAGCTCAGCCAAATGGACTTATCCACCACCAGCGTCATCGTCTTGTCAGACCCCCAGTGGGCTGTTGGTGTCTTGGGCTTGGTAGCAGGGCAAGTAGCGCAGGAGACAGGAAGACCGACGATTTTGTTGAGTACAGAAGGGAGTGGGGGAGTGGAAGAATGGGAGAGTGGGAGAACTTCCCCCCCTCCTCTTCTCGCGCGTGGTTCTGCCCGTTCAGTCAACTCGGTTGATTTATACCAACTCGTGAAAAACCAAGCCCATCTGTTGCATCGTTTTGGTGGACATCCTTATGCAGCGGGTTTGAGTTTACCTGTAGAGAATATTCCTTTGTTTACAGAGGCGATTAACCAACAGTTACGGCAAACTTTGGGCGGTGCAACTCAAGCACCAACAGTGCAAGCAGACTTGACGGTAACGGTAGCAGATTTAGGGAAAGAGTTATTTTTGGAACTGAAACTCTTGGAACCCTGCGGTATGGGCAATCCTGTACCGAAATTGCTAATTCAAAACTGCTGGTTTGAAAATGCTTGGCATCGCAATCAGCAGGATTGGCAGGGGAAAAAGGTACAGTACATAAAAACCGAGTTTGATATTCGCGATGATTCTACAAGAAACCCTTTCCCCGGTGTGTGGTGGGGACATTATAAGGATGAATTGCCATTGGGACGATGTGATTGCATTGCAGAATTAGACTACAACACCTTTAAAAAACGCTACGAAATTCGATTAATTGCCGTACGTTCTAGTGAAACATCTACACGACTCACTCACCACTCAGTATTAATTTTGGACTGGCGCAATATCCCAGACGCGCCATGGCGCGTCTCTACATCTGTTCCACTCCTTTTAAAAGAATGCCCCACTAGTTGGGATGATTTACGAGCATGGTTGAGGCGATCGCTTTACAATCAACAACCATTGGCGATCGCATGGTCTAAACCCAAACACAAACCCCCAGAGGAAATATGGCTCACACTCGTAGGAATTGCTAAATATCTCAGCCGTACTAATCAATCAGCCACCCGCATCCAATTTTTACAGAAACTCGGTATCAGTGACCAAAGTTTGTATTTAGGATTCAAAGCTTTGAAATCTCTGGGTTTTATCGTCCAGCGACAAGATCGTAATTTGCACATCAACCAGCAGCCAAACCCTGAATCAACACTTGCAGAGACTGCCATTGCCAAGTTTTTAGCAGCTGTCCGCGAAGAACAATTTCAGCGCGAGTATTTCGCCGAAGTACCTCTATCAACTATTCAAGCGATCGCAAAAATTATGAACGCTGAATATTCATAATTCATAATTCATAATTCATAATTTAAGATTCCCCTGCCGCTCACACTTAAAACCGCGACGCTGCCAAGCTTCCATATTCACATCTGTCAGTTTGATAACTTGCGAACATTGTGGCTGAACGATCTGACTTAACCCTGCCCAAACCAAGCTACGCGTTACATCCAGTCCAGTTTTTGGCCAAGACTCGCGATTACCAGGAATACCTTGTTCTTGTACAGTTTCTGTTTCTACCCAAATGCCATGGGTGCCCAAAAGAATTTGTGCTAACCACTTTGCCCTTGGCAAGTGTGTTGGGGAAGTAACTAGCATGACTTTATTCACATGCCAGTGACGCAAAATAGGGATAGCATAGTAAAAGTTATCAAAAGTTGAACGAGCACATTTCTCCAACCAAACATTTCTCATTGAAGCTGCTTCTCTTTCAAAAATTAGCCAAATACATGGATCTGGAGAACCTTGAGAAATTAAAATTGGGGTTGGCGGGGATTGTTTTGTTAACTTGGCTATATATATTTCCCGCTGAATACTGCCACCAAGTACAAAAAATGCATCTACTGGCTTAGAGGAAACTGAAACTAAAATTATTGTTATAGACACAAGCCAGACGCCAATGATAACACTGAGTCCTATCGCAAATTTTTGTAAAATTTGTGACTTATTTCCCAATGAATTTGTAGAGGGAATACTTCTAACAGTTTTAACTTTACGGTTCATGGCTTTTTTATATAAAATTTAAATTACTTAAGTTTTTTAATCTTTAGAATTAATTAATCCAGCAACAATTGGTATTAGGTAATAATGAGTGCAATTGTGACACTGATGAAAGTGTCATACTAATGCAGTAAGCTGACTGAGCAAGTTGACTAATGCGGGAAAAGTCCTTGAAAAATAATCGCAGGATTTTCAGGAAAACTTAAAGGATAGAAGGATGAAGAAAGTATAGTCTAACAGGACAACTATCAATTACTGGAAAGCTCTGATTGCTAAACTGTCAACAACACAATGTATTCCAGCTAATATACATGAAACAATCTGCAAAACGTTACTCGCCAATGCAAGTAGCTTTGATTGGAGGGGCGATCGCCACCACAGCTACACTGTCTGTATTTGGGCCGGGTTGGTGTCGTTCTGTTCGGGCAGCACTACAAGATAGCCCAAAACAAGTAGTTGACCAAGTCTGGCAACTAGTAAATCGTGAATATGTAGACGGCTCTTTTAACCGCCAAAATTGGCAAACAATTAGATTGAGCCTGTTGAGCAAAAACTATTCTTCCCGTGAAGAAGCTTACGTCGCTATCCGCGAAGCCTTACAAAAGCTGGGAGACCCATATACTCGATTCATGGACCCCAAACAGTTTGAAGCCTTAACCAGCCAAACATCTGGGGAAGTCTCTGGAATTGGCATTCGGATGGAGGTGAATGAAAAAAACAAGCGACTAGTTGTTGTAGAAGCCTTGGAAAATTCGCCAGCAATCAAAGCAGGAATCAAGCCTGGAGATGAGATTGTGGCAATTGATGGCAAAGCCACCCATCAGATGAAAATCGAAGATGCTTCCAAGCTGATTCGCGGTCGGGCGGGTACAATGGTGACTTTGCGCTTGGAAAGGGATGGACGGAGTGCTTTTGATCTGAAGTTGACAAGGGCTAATATTGAAGTACCGACAGTGCGTTATGAACTGAAGCAAGAAGGTAATCGCCGTATTGGTTATATTCGCTTGCGAGAGTTCAGCGCTCACGCCTCAGACCAGATGCGACGAGCTATCCGCGATTTGAACGGCAAGCAAGTAAATGGCTTTGTTCTAGATTTACGTGGTAATCCCGGCGGTTTGTTGCAATCGAGTATTGAAATTGCCCGGATGTGGATGAACGATGGTTCAATTGTCCGTACGGTAGACCGCAAAGGTGGAAGCGAAGTAAGCAAAGCCAATCACACGGCTCTCACAAATCGCCCCTTGGTGGTCTTAGTAGACAATAATTCAGCTAGCGCCAGCGAAATCCTCGCAGGTGCACTCAAAGATAATAAACGAGCAATAGTAGTCGGCAGTAAAACCTTTGGCAAAGCCTTAGTGCAATCAGTACATGAACTCGCAGATGGTTCCGGTGTGGCAATTACCATTGCTCATTATTACACTCCTAAAGGAACAGATATTAACCATAAGGGAGTTGCACCAGATATTAAATTAGATTTGACACAAGAACAACAACGCCAGTTAGCATCTAACCCAAATTTGTTGGGAACTCAAAACGATCCTCAGTATACCCGTGCTTTGACAATTCTCTCCAGCAATCGCTTAGCCCAACCTTTGCAAAATCAAACCTCCCAAAAACCAACAAGCTTTGGCGCTAGTGATTTGCGATTTTAGCTTTAGTCAAGATGAGGATTTGGGAATACTAGGAATTAGAAAGTTGTTTGTTGTTAGTTGTTTGTTGTTTGTAACAACCAACCATCAACAATCAACAATCAACCAACTACCAACAATTCCCAATCCAAAATCTCAAATCTATGAATGACAATTTAGTTAACACAGTTACCACCGATGCTTTTTTACCCAAGGTATCGGTGGTTATTCCTATTTATAATGGCGCAGCAGATTTACCAGAGTTAATCGATTGTTTGTTGGCTCAAACTTACCCAAAACAACAGGTAGAATATTTGCTGGTAGACAATAATAGTAGCGATCGCACTTATGTTCTCCTGCAACAAACAGCCGAAAATTCCCCTTTACTAATTCGTCCTTTAAGCGAAAAGCAAATTCAAAGTTCCTACGCCGCCCGCAACACAGGTATTCGCGCCGCTAGTGGTGAGATAATTGCCTTTACTGATGCTGATTGTCGCCCTCAACCAGAGTGGTTACATACATTAATTGTGCCTTTTGTCAATGAGGACGTAGCAATTGTCGCGGGTGAAATTACGGCACTACCCGGACAAAGCTTGCTAGAAGTATTTGCTGAGCGCCAAGAAACCTTATCGCAAAAACATACACTTGCCCATAAGTTTTGTCCCTACGGTCAAACTGCGAATTTGGCGATTAGGCGGCAAGCCTTAGAAAAAGCGGGTTTGTTTCGTCCCTATCTTACCACCGGGGGTGATGCCGATATCTGCTGGCGGATTCAACGGGAAAATATCGGACGTTTGGAATTTGCTTCTGAGGCGATCGTACAACACCGCCACCGTACTACACTTAGGGAATTACAAAGTCAATGGCGGCGCTATGGACGTTCAAATCGCTATCTGCACGAGTTGTACGGCATAGAGTTAATGCGAGACATTACACTAAAAGAATGCGGCTATCGATTAGCACGTTGGTTATTGAAGGAATTACCAAGGGATAGTTTCAAGGCTTTAGCCGGCAAAGCTTCTCTTGTAGACTTATTAAATACTCCCATTGGATTGTTTACTGCGAGAGCGCGTACTGCTGGGCAAAGGGAAGCTAAATTGCCGAAAAAAGCAACGATAATCGAAAATATTTGAAAATTTTTGGTTTGTAATTGCTAGTTATTTATCACTAATTAAATCATCTAAATAATTAAGGATGGTATGAACCAGTCTTTCTAGTTATTTCAGAATGGCTGCATTTAGTTCGCTCGGTGCTGTTGTCTCAACTTCGATAGCAAAACTATTATCAAAAAAGAGTTGGAAAAGGAACTTTTTTTGGCTTGTTAAATTCAAGTGTAAATAGTACTATTTAGCGGAAATTTCCACTTGATTTTAATCATGCGATCGCCATATTCAATATTTACAATAAAGTTATAATTTTCGCGCATCCTGCTGCAATTTCTAAATTTTGTCTTTACTGGAGTGTAAGTAATGGTATTTTGGGGAGATTATACTGGTTTACCGAGTTCCTATAAGGGTTGGAATGTATTTATAGATGGGGAGCAGAACAATACAAAAACCAAGTTTGCTGCATCCCTTCAAAAGCTGCTTGAGTGGTTGCGAGAGTACATGGCTGTTGATACTGTTACATTCTTGCTACCAAAGGAGCAACAGAATTTGGGTGTGTACGCCAGCATCGGACTTGAGGAAGAGATAGAACAACAGATCCGTATTCCCATCAAACAAGGCATAGCTGGTCGCATTGCTGCAAACAAGAAGCCAATGATAGTCGATGACTTATCGAAAGTAGAGGTAGTCAGTCCAGTCTTGCGTCAGAAGGATCTTAAATCGCTTGTCGGCATACCAGTGCCGCTCAAACAGGATATGGTCGGAGTACTGCACGTTGGTACTCTTGAGTCCCATCAATTTACAGAACGTGATATAGAGCAACTGCAACTAGTGGCACATCGCATCGGTTTGATGGTAACAGATGCAGAGCTTTTTAATGTAGAGTAAGTTGAGCGCGATCGCGTAAATTGCTTTGAGGTCTTCGGCTTCAAAGTACGCACCTCCTACTTTAATACTCTGCATCAAGTCTTCGCATGGAATTTTTCTACTTTGACAGTGCGAGTACTGAAATTAGCAGGCTTTGCACAAAGCCGGATTGGTTCTAGGCAAGAAAATCCTTCTATATTTCATGTAGTGTAATTACCAGCGAAAGAGTTTCCAAGAGATAGAGAGATAAGACAACGGGGACATAAAGTGTCCCCGTTGAAGCTCAATAACAATATGTACTCAAAAACATTTGAACTAGCGAGAGTGTATTTGCTCTATACTGGTTTGTTATTCCTAGAGTTTTTAAATTTATAAAGACATAATTTTTATAAGGGACTTCCAAATAAAAAAACATACAATTTTTCTTGTGGGGTGGACATCCTGTCCGCCCATAACCAAGGGCGGGCGAGACGCCCACTCCACAAGAAGGGATAATTTATTTCTTGGT
>NZ_JACAEU010000139.1:0-28172 GCF_013388695.1 Fischerella sp. | reverse complement strand
GTCTTGGTGGTTAAAAAAATCTTGAACCACCAAGACACCAAGACACCAAGTATTTTTTGGAAAGCAACTCTGTGAAGATTGGTTAGGTATCTTGTAAAACAGGTGCGATCGCTATAGGCGATTGTTAACAATACCTCATAAATTGAGAAAAGAACTGTTTGCAGAGGAAGTTCTCCATGAAGCGACGCTGGAAGTCACTATTCCTTGCCTTTAGTTGGGTAATGTTGGCATTAGGGACATCTATTACGATTATCCTAACGCAGCCGATCGCACCCACTACTGCACAGGAACCCGCAGTTGCGATCGAAACTGACAAGAAACCCTCTCCACAACCAACTGAAACTACCAAGCCAGACTCACCAGAAACAGGCGATGGAAAAAAGCCAGAATCAGCAGCAGAACCCCCACCAAGCCCCGAAGAAATCGCCCGTCAGCAAAAGTTAATGGAAGCTGACAAGCTTTATTTGGCAGGAGATTACGCAGCTGCACAGAAAATATATCGCAAAGTCAAAAAACCATTTGCCAAAGTATCTGAGTTACCACAAATCAAACCTGCGATCGCAGATCCAGCCCAACTATCCCCAGGTGGGAAAGTATACTGGCGAGAGGCACAAGCAGGTATCATTAGTAAGCTGCAAACTAGAACTTTAGTACCGTTGGAACTGTTGGTTGAACAGTATCCAGAATTTATTCCTGGTCATATTAAATATGCTGAGATTCTGCAAAAATACGGTGATAATAAAAAAGCATTGAATGTTTTAGAGCGTGCTGCTACACTTTATCCCAATCAGGCAGATTTAATCAAAGCAAAAGTTACAGCATTAGCAGACACTAAAAAATGGATGGAAGCATCCCTCGCCGCGCGGCAATTTGCGATTCTCAATCCTAACGATCCGCAAGCGACTGAGTTTAACAAACTGGCAGAAGAAAATCTCAAACGTTATAAATCTCATATCCGATCGGAAGTCAGAGGAAATACGATCGCTAATATTATCACTGGTGCTTTAGGATATGCGCTTACTGGTAGTCTTGTCGGCCCTTTTTCCGCCCTGGATTCTACCTTGATGCTGCTACAGGGTGAAAAAGCTGTGGGTGAGTCGGTAGCAAAACAGGCAAAAAAGCAACTGAAATTAGTTGAAGATCCGCAGGTTGTCGCATATGTCAATGAAATTGGACAGAAATTGGCGAAAGTCGGCGGAAGGGGTGAGTTTAAATACGAGTTTTTTGTGATTCCGGAAGAAAGCCTCAATGCCTTTGCGCTACCAGGGGGCAAAATCTTTGTCCATGCAGGGGCGATCGCTAAAACCAACTCGGAAGCAGAATTAGCTGGATTACTTGCTCATGAATTATCCCACGTACTGCTCTCCCACGGCTTTCAACTAGTCACGCAAGGGAACCTCATTGGCAATCTCACTCAGTATCTTCCCTTAGGTGGAACCCTCGGTCAATTATTTACATTTAGCTACAGCCGTGACATGGAACGTCAAGCAGATAATCTTGGTACACGCCTGATCGTGGCTAATGGTTACGCTGCCGATGGTTTGTATAACTTGATGATGACACTGGAAAAACAACAGAAATTCTCTCCCCCCGCTTGGTTATCGTCTCACCCAGGTAGCGATGAACGAGTGGAATATCTGGAAGAATTAATTACGCGCAGCAATTACAATCGCTACGCCTACGAGGGAGTAGCACGACATGCAGAAATTCAAGCTAAGGCAAAACAGATTCTCAAAGAGGAAAAAGAACGGAAAGAAAAAAAGACACGCGATCGCTGAATCAAAAATAATAAATCTTTCGTCACTAAAATTAGCAACTCCCAGACACGCCATGGCGCGTCTCTACATCTCCCTCCCATGTGAGGATGATTTATGTCATCACGAACCCTAAAATTTCTTTTATTGAGCAGTCTCGGTTTATCCTTATTTGTGGGTAATTCCGCAGCTTGGGCACAAAATAGATCTGGCGATGTTGTCGTACCAACAGTACCAGATAACGGCACATCAAGCACAACCAGAAGCACAACCAGAACATCAACAACCACAAACGGTAGGACAACAAGCACAAACAATACCTCAACAACAGTTACCAGTGCAACGCGGTTTGTTTGTGAGAATTACGACGGACAGTACACCGTGATGTACCAACCAGAAAGTCAACCAGGGCGGTACTTTCCTTGGGCAACTCCTAAGAGATTGGGTGGTGGTTGGGATGAATACAAACGCTGTGCAACAATTGCCCAGCGCTTGGAAACTTATCGTCCAGACGGCTTAATCGAACTCCGCACAGCCACAGAGAATGGATACAACACTCTTTGCGTAACTAGCGAGGCGAACCCGTCCTGTCGAATTGTACTGACAGTACCTCCCGGATACGACCCTTATAATGTACGCAATAGCGTTTTTCAAAATCTCATCGCCGCTGATAGTGGAGAGCAAACCATAGGCGTCAACACTTATACCAGTAGTAATAATGGTAGCGGAATCGAGCAGATATACAACATGGGTAGAACAATTTTGGGTGGTAGCAATAGCAATAATCGTACCACCAGCACATCTAAGAACCCAATCAACCTCAAACCTTTCCTAGATGCTAAAGATGGTGGCACTGGCAGCGAATTGAAGAAAGGCGTGGCAATTAGTCCTAAGTCTCAACCCCAGTCTCAGCCTGAATCTGCTACTCGTTTAAATCCCAATAAATTTCGCTAATAGTAGAGGCAGGTTTGAAAACCTGCCCCACTATGAGGGGTCTGACCCCCTAGCGTATTACTCAGCACTTTGCTTAAAATGATGCATCCGAATAACCGATAACACTAGCGCCAGGTTTTGCACCGTATTCACTGGCGCTTTTATTTTATCTACTCATTAAGCAAAAGTATAAACTAGAACCGTCAAAAATAATGAATGATGAATTAGAAATTATGAAAAATTCATAATTCCTCACTCACAATTCATAAATTTTCTCCTTTCATCTGTTTTGGGTAGTAAAGACAAACCACACAATCAAAACTGTGAAACCTAAGTAGCTCAACGTAGTTAGCCATTCCTGCCAGTTATTAAAAATGTCGTTCATAAAGCCTTACACGAGTGTGGGTTTAGCTTATTTTTGTGGCACTTCTTTGCCAAAGAGCGTGCGGTAGATTAATTGATAAATATCAGTATTATCCACAGTATTAGGTAGCAAATCTGCATTTAAGCCGTGTGCTTTAGAAACAATTGACCCAGTAAAATCACCTAAACCAGCCCAGGCGATCGCAAAAGGAAAGCGTTTACCTTGTCGATCTGGCGCGGAAACAAAGGGCAAAGTTGCAGTTCCTTGTTTACCATCCCAAGGTGCGCCATTCTCACCTTTTTCCGGCAAAGGTTTATCTAACGGAAAATCTGCCTCTGTCACTCCCACTACTTCCAACCCTCCCGCATCGCTATCTGCGGCTGTCACCAACAGAGTATTTGGGTTTTTCTCAATAAATTTCATCGCTACACCCACAGCATCATCAGCGCGCTTGACTGCTTCAATGCAACCAGCAGCATGATTAAAATTGCAGAAGTTATCGCTACCTTCTTCTTCCAAAACGATAAAGAAACCGTTTGAATTCTGCGAGACAATTTTTAACGTTGCTTCTAGCATCTCGGCAACTGTCGGTGCAGTGGGAACGTACAAAGGCAAATTCTGCTTTTTCAATTCCTCTTCCGGTGCATCGTTATAAGTATCATCAGCAGCAAAAATGCCCAGCACTTTCTTAGTATTCGCTGGCAACTTCAGGAGTTCATCACGAGTATAAACTACGGTGTAACCTTTACTTTTAGCTTCTTCTATCAGATTTATACCATCTTGGCGTTGACTTTGTTCGGCGGTGGCGTGTCTTCCTGCTGTCCCTTTGGGAAGATACCACATCTCTCCACCCCCCATAATTACATCCACCCCAGACAGAACAATTTGCTTGGTGATTTCTGCAAATTGGCGGCGATTTCCTGCTTTGGCTACAAATGCCCCCGTTCCCGGTTCATGAATCATGCCAGAATTGATGATAGCGGTTCCTTTACGAGCCGCGATCGCTTCTTCCATAATCGTCTTTGATTGACCAGAAAATGCCACCACTGGTTGAAAAGATTCATCCAAACCAAAGGAATCTGCATTCACCTTCACTCCCGTAGCATGAGTTACCGCACCAGCGTTAGAAGTGGCGGTGAGTTGGTTTTTCATGTGTCCCAAGTAAACAGCAAGATGCGACATTTTATCCCAGTTGAGTCTACCATCGGGGCCAAGGTAGAGCATCCGCGCCGCACCCCAGTGGGATGCACTTGTACCATCTGGATGAATAAATATCACATTACCTTGGCGTGAGTTGGTGTTACCTGAGTTCTGTGACGTACAGGCTAGTATAGCTACTAGGACAGTAACTGCAATGACAATAACTTTAGTATTAAATTTCTTGAGCATTTTTGGATTTAAACAAAGATAATGGTCAATTTTCCATGTCTACAATTAAAGAAAAGTTAAGAAAAAACGCTTGGGCTGGTGCGATCGCCCAACCCGCCCAAGAATTTCCTGCTACTCCCCTACCTGTTATCTCTGGGCAAATACCCCCCGGTTTACGCGGCACACTTTACCGCAATGGCCCCGCACGCTTAGAACGTGGTGGTATGCATATGGGACACTGGTTTGATGGAGATGGTGCGATTCTGGGAGTTCATTTCACTAATGCAGGGGCTACAGGCGTTTATCGCTTTGTACAAACCGCTGGTTACAAACAAGAAGCAGCAGCCAATCAACTGCTTTACGGTAACTATGGCATGACTGCACCGGGGGCAATTTGGAATAAATGGTTTAAACCAGTCAAGAACGTTGCTAACACCAGCGTGCTAGCACTCCCAGATAAACTATTAGCACTGTGGGAAGGCGGTAAACCCTATGCCCTCGATTTGCAAAATCTGGAAACTTACGGCGAAGATGATTTAGGAGGGTTAACTGACGGCTTAGCTTATTCCGCACACTACAAACGCGATCCGCAGACAGGAGAAATTTTTAACTTTGGCATTGCTCTCGGTTTTACTCCCACCTTGTATATTTACAAAAGCGATGCCACTGGCAAAATAGTACAAAAAGCAGCACATAAACTCGATGGCTTACCAATAGTGCATGATTTTGTCCTAGCAGGGCAATATCTCGTATTTTGCATTCCCCCGGTGCGGCTGAATTTACTCCCTGCTTTGACTGGGTTTAGTTCTTTCAGCGATGCTATGGCATGGCAACCCAGCAAGGGAACCCAAATTTTAGTCATTGATCGCCAAACCTTGAATTTAGTCAGCCGTGGCGAAACAGAACCTTGGTTTCAGTGGCATTTTGGCAACGGTTACGTCGATGCTAGCGGTACGGTAATTGTAGATATTGCCCGCTATGAAGACTTTCAGACAAACCAGTACCTCAAGGAAGTAGGGTTTGGTGAAACTCACACTGCTGCTAAGAGTACACTCTCGCGAATACACATAAATCCCCAAACTGGCGAAGTCACAAACATTCAGCAAATATTAGATCGCCATTGTGAGTTTCCCAGCGTACCACCCCAAAACGTGGGACAAGTTTTTAGATACACTTATATGTCGACTTTTCGGCAAGGGACAGATATTAGTCGAGAATTATTAAATGCGATCGCCTGCTACGACTACCAAACCGAAACTCTTACCGAAGCCGACTTAGGCGAAAACCGCTATGCTTCTGAACCAATTTATGCCCCAGATACTGAAAACCCAGAAAAAGCTTGGATTTTAACAGTTGTGTACGATGGTAATTCCCATCGCAGTGAAGTTTGGGTATTTGAAGCGCTTAGGTTAGATGAAGAACCTGTGTGTAAACTCGAATTACCTAGCGTGATTCCTCCTAGTTTCCACGGCACTTGGAAACCTGCATAAATTGGGATTGGAGATTGGGGATTGGGCATTGGGAATAGGTGAAAATTATGAATAATGAATGCTGAAAATTTCATAATTCATAATTCATAATTCATAATTTTTATGCCCTTTGCCTATAAAACTGGATGAAAGTAGAAAGCAGCCCCCAAGACAGCGTAGGTTGCTAGCAGCAGCATTCCTTCCAGCCAGTTAGAACGACCATCTAAACTAATCAGGTTGGCAATGACCACGGCGATGATGACTGCAATCACCTCAAACATGTTAAAGTTCAAATCCATTGGTTGTCCAATCACCTGCCCTACTAGCACTAGGATGGGCGCTACCAGCAAGGCAACCAGTAGACTTGACCCCATTGCCACAGAGACAGACAAATCCATATTGTTTTTGATCGCCACCCGGACGGCGGTGACGTATTCGGCTGCACCACCAACCAGTGGTAACAAAATTACCCCGGTAAACAGAGGTGTGAGTCCTAATCCCTTGGTTGCTTCTTCGACCGCACCAACAAAAATCTCGGACACAAACGCTATACCAATCGTTGCTACAAGCAAGATGCCAATCCAAAACCATAAGTTTGGTTTTCCGTGTTCACCTTGTTCTCCTGCTTCGTCCTGAGAAACATTACCTTCTAGTTCGACAACACTGACATCGTAGAGATAACTGTGAGTCTTCAATGAAAACAGCAGCGTAAAAGCGTAGACTGCGATCAGAACGATCGCCACAAAAATCGATAGCTTGTTAATCGCGCTTTGCTCGACTACATTAGATGTGGTGATCACCGTGGCAGGTAGTACAATCGCAACCACTGCCAGTGTCATCGTCGAACCATTTACTCGGGCAACCATCGGCTGAAAATCCTGCTCTTTGTAACGCAATCCTCCCAGCAGCATGGATAGCCCCATCACTAGCAGCAGATTAGCGATAATTGACCCGGTGATGCTGGCTTTGACGATGTCTACCAAGCCTTCTTTCAAAGCTACTAGGGCAATGATCAATTCGGTGGCATTACCGAAGACTGCATTTAACAAACCTCCAATGGCGGGCCCCAATACCACGGCAATTTCCTCAGTCGCCGTGCTTAGCCAGATTGCTAGGGGAACGATCGCGATCGCGGAAAGTACAAATACTGTCAATGCTCCCCACTCCAGTTTCTCTGCTGCAATGGCGATCGGGATGAAGACTAGCAAACCTATTGAAATCAGGTTTTTAGGTTGTATTTTAGCTATGGTTGCCATAGGTGTATAGGCCTAATGTTGTCTGTCTGGCAGATATTACAGTACAGACGACACTTTACAATATCTCTGGGACAAACAGCACTATCCGCAGTAGGCTCTATACCATTAGCAACCCATAATTAATAGTTGTGTGAAAGGTTGGGTTTAGATTCCTCAACCCAGCCTTCTATGACTATTATTTATCTGGCGTTGCTGAATTTGGTCATGAATTATGTTTGCATACATTTTTGTAGAGACGTAGCAATGCTACGTCTGGTCATACCCGTGAATTGTAAATTCATATCTTGATTCAGCAACGCCATTTATCTACGTCTATTTTTTGATCATTTCTAAAGAACCGCTGTTTGACGAGCCTAATTGAGCATAGCTTAAGGGCAGATTTGCAATCAGGTTTGTGCCATCCAAAGTGACGCTACCCGAAACCTGTGCATCACGCCAAGCACCGACACCACGATATTTGTATATGTAGCCTGGCCCTTGGTTGTGGCTGTGGTAATTACCGCGATAAGTGTCACCCGTACCCGTCCATGTCAATGCCACATTCAACGCACGGAATTAGCGATCGCCCCGACCCAATTAAGTAACTTAAGTTAAAAAAATGTAAAATTTAGGGTGTGTTAGCGCCAGCGTAACGCACCCTTGTATCTTATTTGTAGGGGTCTATAAAGACGGACTTTCCGTGACAGACTGTATAGAAATACTTAATTATTCATTTGTATAAATATTTGTATAATTATTTTAATAAGTTTATGTAAATTAACTGAATTTATTTTCAAAAGTTTATAAGCACGATGTTACCATCTGACCTACTGCATCATCGCCAAAATGGAGAGGAAATCATCCCCAAAAGACTGAAGCTTGATGAAAAGCATTTGGGATTAGCACATGAATTAATTAGTTCTTTTCAAGAGACAGTAGGAAAGACTCAAGGAGCGCTGGAACGTCAGTTATTAGAATTGGAAGGTGACACTCCCGATTATAAAATCAAGCGGGGTTTAGCTTATCTTCTCAAAAGCAGTTTTTGTACATTTGAGGTAGTTAGTCCACTCGAACCCCAAATGTTAAGAGAAAGGGTGTTTGCTTTGGCTGCAAAATCCGTTCCTAGTCCAGAATTAACACAAGTTACATTGAGCAAAATTGCTGATGAATTAACTCAAGAACTAGAGCGTGAAGTTTTACCAGAGCAAGTCCGTAATGGATTATATGCTGATTTATCAGAAAATAAAATATTGATTGCTTTTGATGCACCAAAACCGGAAGAATTATTGCATCGATACAATATATCTCAAGTTCAGGGAGTTTTTTATAAAGCCAGCCAATTGGTTTTGAATGCTCATCGCAATGTACCAGGAGAATATAAGCTTTTGTTTCGCTATCTCAAATTGTTTCAATTGATGGCGTATATCGAAGGCGATGCCGACCACGGATTTACAATTACGATTGATGGGCCGACGAGTTTGTTTAATCCGAGTACGCGGTATGGTTTGGCGATCGCTAAACTTATCCCTGCCTTACTTCACGTTACCAAATGGAGTCTTTCTGCGACACTGCAAGTCCGTGACTTTTATACAGATACTTGGAAAAGCGGACGTTTCACCCTTAATTCGGAATGCGGTTTGGTAACTCACTACCCACCCGGTAAGCCTTACGATAGCATGTTGGAAGCATCATTTGCTGATAAATGGGATGCACTCAAAACTGACTGGGTGTTAGAGCGAGAAGTTGATTTAATTCCCATCCCCGGTAGCGTGATGATTCCTGATTTTCGCTTAGTTCATCCTGATGGACGCAGTTTTTTATTAGAAATAATCGGTTATTGGCGACCAGAATATTTACAAAAAAAGTTTGCCCAAGTGCGACGTGCTCAATGTCATAATTTGATTTTGGCAATTTCTGAACGTTTGAATTTGGATAAAGCGGGTGTCAAATTAAACGATGTTCCTGCAAGAATTGTTTGGTTTAAAGATAAATTGTTGCCGAAATCCGTGTTAGCAGTTATGGAATAATTAGCTCGTATGTCACAATTATCGGTAATTCGATTCTGCTAAGATCATATTTTCGGGGCGGATGGAGCTAGCTTCACTACACTCAGAGCGATCGCCCCTAATTTTTGGGGAATCTTACCTAACCATGAAAGACTGGGGTTCTGCGTCAGGTACAAATTCCGAAAACTTGAGAATTGAGTATGCTGCTAACAGATTTGCGAACGATTTACGAACGTGACCCCGCAGCCCGTAATTGGCTGGAGGTCGTGTTTTGCTATCCCGGACTTCAAGCCTTACTATTCCATCGCATCGCCCACTGGCTTTATCAAAGGAAGATTCCGTTTATACCTCGCTTCATTTCCCAAATAAGTAGGTTTTTTACTGGCATTGAAATTCACCCAGGAGCAAAGATTGGGCGAGGTGTATTCATCGACCACGGTATGGGAGTGGTGATTGGTGAGACAGCAATAGTAGGTGATTATGCTCTGATTTATCAAGGTGTCACCCTCGGCGGAACCGGAAAAGAAAGCGGCAAACGCCATCCTACTTTAGGCAATAATGTAGTTGTGGGAGCAGGTGCGAAGGTATTGGGCAATATTCACATTGGAAATAATGTCCGCATAGGCGCAGGTTCGGTAGTGCTGCGCGATGTACCTAGCGATACTACCGTAGTCGGAATTCCCGGACGCATCACTCGTCAGGATAAAGTCAAAGGAGATGTTTTGGCTCACAATCAACTGCGAGATGTAGAAGCTGAGGCAATTCGAGCTTTATTTGAACGTCTGAAGGAACTAGAAGAACAAGTCTCTCAGTTAGAAGGTAATTTACATCTGTCTGTCAACCGAGTTAGCAAAGGAACTAGATGCAATGGGGATTCGGTGATTGAAGATTTCCTAGATGGATCTGGAATTTAGGTAGATCGACACGAATAAAGTTAACTCGTGAGGGTTGTCATTTGTCATTTGTCATTCGTCATTGGGTAGGGGCAAAGGTTTTGATGTCAAGATATACATACAAACGCTTTGCCTTTATAGATATTTTTACTTAGTACAAGAGCATTGCACACACAACAGGATGATGTCGCCCAAGTGCTGTCATTCCTAAAATAAGTAGGACGAGCAACATCAGCATTATGTCGTCCAAATTGCGATCGCGTTTAAACAATCGAGCCTGGATTGGAGTCGCTTTATCTTTCTATGCTTTTATTGCAATTGGCATCGCTGAGGGAGGCTTGGGTGTTTTAATCCCCTCGATTCAGGCAACATTCAATCTGACTTCTGCAACCATTACCTTACTTTTTCTCAGCCAAGTTTCTGGCTATGTATTTGCTGCACTGACTAGCAGTCTGATCGGTAGCCGGATTGGGTTGGCGCGAATGTTATTGCTGGCGTCTTTTTGCCTCACTTGCGCCCTCATTACTTACGCTCTTTCTCCCTACTGGTTATTAATGGTTACAGCAGGTACATTCCTCGGTTTGGGAATAGGCTTGATTGATGCTGGTATTAATACTTACATTGCCAACCATCAAGGTAATGCCGACTTAATGGGTTTACTGCACGCTTTTTACGGGATTGGCGCATTGCTAGGGCCGGCTGTTGCCACAACCCTGCTAGCAATGAACGTAAATTGGCGAGGTGTTTATTTGGCGATCGCTACCATTGTTGGTTTGACAGTGCTGGGGATGCTCTGGGCAGTTGTGTATAACTACAGACCACTTACCAAGCGGACTAGTATTATGGACACAAGTGCTACGGCAAACCTGCGTATAGCCTTGAGAACACCTACAGTATTGATCGCAGGATTGTTATTGCTAGTATACGTAGGGGCAGAGGCTTCAGTTGGTAACTGGGCTTACAGCGTCCAGACACTGAGCCGAGGCACACCGGAAATACTTGCAGGTTACAGCGTCAGCGCCTATTGGCTGGGACTAACTTTGGGACGTTTAGCTACGGGGCGTGTGGTCAAGTATCTCGGTGCCATCCGTACTTTAGATAGTGCTTTGCTGTTACTAGGGGTAGGTTTAATCGCTTGGTGGTTGCTACCCAGACAATTACTGAGTTTACCAATAATTGGCTTTGCTTTAGCTCCCATCTTCCCACTAACAATTTGGTTAATGCCGCAACGCATACCTACTGCAATTGTGCCAGCGGGAATTGGTTTTATGACCAGCGTTGCTAGTTTGGGGGCTGCGGGAATTCCCGCCGGGGTTGGTGCTGTTGCTGCCCGTGCTGGTTTGGGAATTATTCCAGTTTTGATGATTCCTTTAGTAGCGATCGTGGTGGTTTTGCACCGTTGGTTGGTAGAGCGATCGCCACTAAACAGGAGTTGACAAAACTTTTCTAGAAGTCGCCATCCTTCACATAAGGATAACACCACAGACTCACTTGCAGGACTACCGACTTAAACCAGGCTTGAAACATCTTATCTACCTCGTCAGGACTGTGACCTTTCTTGGCAAGGAAGGGCTTAATTGTCGCTGTCATTGGGTAGATAAAGGCAACCAGGTAGCGGAAGTTAATGATTGGCACAGATTGAACTTGATCGGTTTGGTTCTTCTTTGTTCGATGATGACGCAAACCGATCTCAAACTGATAATTTAGCCAATCTTGATCGTATGGACGGTTGCAGGTATCTAGAATCCACTGCTCAAAACGCTTGCGAACAGCAGCTAAATATTCAGTGTTGGGATGGCGCTGACCATTGACACTAGTGAAGTAATAGAGCAGATGCTCATGAGAGCCTACAAAATTATACCACACATCCAATATGTCACTGGTTTGATCGGCCAAAACTTCACCTGCCTGACGCAGATACTTTTCATCCTCCTCAGTAAATAGAACTGTTTGCTTGAGGAGTTGCAGATCCTCCATACTGATAGGTGCAGTAGCAACAGCTGGGGTCTTGAAACTATATCCAGGGATACTCTCTTGTTGCGTGCTGTGCATTGTCATGACCTCCATGAACAGTTGATTGAGTTAAAATTAAGCAGAAACGAAGTACAACATTGCACCAATTCGTAACGAAATTAAATTTAGAAAAACTCTGCGTCCCTCTGCGGTTACTCTGCGCCCCTCTGCGTTTAAAAAATTACGCAAAGCTGTTAAGCTTAACTCACAAGCGGACTGTTCCATCAGGCATTGTTACCCAACTCAGGTCTACGTGATTCATCTTGACTTGACCCAGCTTTGCCTCAGCTAAGTCTGCACCGCGCAAGATTGCTGAATCCAGATCTACGTCTGTGAGAATTGCCCGGCGCAGGTATGCTCCACTCAGGTTTGCACCATCCAAGCGTGCCCAACTTAGATCTGCCTCAGTTAAGTTTGCCTTAGTCAGTTCTGCCTGTTCCAAGTTTGCCCCGCGCAGACCAGTCAAAATCAATTTCGCTTCAATTAAATTTGCTTTGTGCAAATTTACTCCAGTTAGATTCGCTCCACTCAAATTTACCCGACTGAGGTTTGCTTCACTCAAGTTGGCACCCTCCAGATTTGCCCGACTTAAGTCTGCCCCTGTGAGGTTTGCTTTAGTGAGTTCTACAAACTCCAGATTTGCTCCGCGCAAGTCTGCCAGAATCAGTTTTGTCTCAATCAGAGTTGCCCTATTAAGGTTTGCCTCGGTTAGATTTGTCTCACTCAAGTTTGCTTTGCTCAGCTTTGCTCCCCTTAAGTTTGCTCGACTTAAGTTTCCCCCACTAATATTCGCTTCATCCAGATTTGCCCTACTCAGGTCAGCCTGACACAAAATCGCTTTCTTTAAAGCAGCTCTCCACAAAATAACCCCATTTAGATCTGCATTGGTTAGGTTTGCCTCATATAAGTCTGCCCCAATCAAATGCGCTCCATTTAGACGTGTTCCATTTAGGTTAGCTTGCTTCAGAACTACTCCATTTAGATCTGCCCCGACTAGGTTTGTTCCACTTAGGTCTACTTCACACAAGATTGCCTTTTTCAGAACTATCCCACTTAGATCTACTTCCCGCAGGTATGCTCCACTTAGATCTGCGGTATGAAAATCTCTTTCTCCTACTGCATAACGCCTCAGGAGGTCTTCGGCGTTCATATGATTTGCCTCTCAACGTTACCTCTGGGCTTGTAGACTTCCACCCCAGATCGGCTATTTCCTACCCTAGCTCACAGCTTTCCGGCACGCCCACCTGCACTTGTTCATTGACTACTCGCACAGGATAGGTACGTAGGGGGGAAACCTGCTCACGTAGTTTGGGGAGAGCATTTAGCGGGTAGATACGTTTGGGGTAGAGATTTTCCCCTGTACGGATATCATACTGAAAATGATGCCAAGGGCAATCCACTACTCCTTGCCAGACCTTACCTCCCGCTAGTGGCAAGTTCTGGTGTCCGCACAGACCCTGTAAGGCGTAGAACTCTCCTTGGTCATTCACAAGCAGAATCAAGCATGACCCCACCTCTACCATAAGTGTATGTCCTGGTGGAAGCTCCTCAACCCTTGCCACTGTTACATAGCACACAACTTCTTACTCCAACATAACTGCTTCCTCATGCCAAGTGTCTTTCTGAGAGGAAGAGGACAAGGAGAGGGGGAAATGGGGGCTATGAGGAAGTGGGAGAAGATGCGGCGACGTGGAGAGTGTTTGAGCTAAATTTTCCGTGTCCCTGTGTCTCCGTGTTATCTTGTCTCCTTGTCCAAACTTTGTTTGTACGAATGTTAGCTACATGGTATCACTTGCCGTTATGTCCGTTAGGCACTACCAAGAAGCGGGAGGTGTAGGGTGATTCACCTGGCGCAGACCGACGGAAGTGCCCAGAGGGGCCTTCACCTAGAAACTCGCTAAACCAAGCTTCGTGCTCTATCTCTTCATTCAAGATAGCTAGGGACAGTTCATAGGTGCGATGGTCTTTGCCAAAGGTCATGTTGCAGATGTCGGTATAAACCCGGATCGCACAGCGCTCAGCTTCTACCAATACCTGTAGCATTGGTCTAATATCACCTTGTTCGACTCCCTGCTTAACCTCTGAGACTGCTTCCTTTGCCTCCTCAGTTCCGCCACCGGTAAAGCCAACTCGCGCAGAGGAAGTTTCACTGCCACGACCACGTTCTGGCAGGTAAGCATCAGGACAAGCAGCTACATTAGAGAAGTCACGGATATCTCGCGGCAACTCGCCCCCTAACTCGTAGATACGCGGAACTAAAGCCTCGAAGTGATTGCGGTCTTCTAGTCGAGCATCCTCAATAATTTCCTTCAATCCCTCACCTTCAAAGCCAATAGCATTGGCTCGTAGGATTGTGTAATAGTAGTACGTTGTAAACTCTGCTGCTGCTGCCCGGACTAGCTTTTCCACGAGTTCTTTCACATCTATCCCGGCCTGCTCCACCATCTGCATTGCAACTTTAGCCATGGTGAACCTCCTTATTTTTTCAAAGTCCGTTTTTAAACGAAATTAATTAAACTACTGACGCGGTGAATATCATTTCCGTAACCCCTCTCCACACACTGTTCTCCTCAGAGTGGCAAACTCCAGGTTACATAGAAAAACTGTATGCTCTGGTTGTGCAACATCAGGTAGATCAACTTCTCCAAAATGTTGCCTATTTCAATTTTGTAAGAATCAAGTGGAAAGTATCATCAGTGTTTATAATTATTCATAGTCGATATGAGTATGGCTTTAATTTCAATCTGTTACATTACAACATAAACTCATACCAGATACGCATTGTGGGCTGATTTTGTGTAACATATAACTATCCCTGGAAAATTACTCTAGGAGCTTAATCCTATGGCTCCTCAACCTAAATCATATGAGGATGCTCTAGAGTTTTGCCGTGAACGGGGAATGCGCTTAAGCAAGCAACGCCAGTTCATCCTTAAACTACTGTGGGATACTAATGAGCATCTAACTGCGGGCACTATTTACCATCGCCTGCGTCAACAAGGCAAGAAAATTGGTTATACATCGGTTTATCAAAATTTAGATATCTTGGTCAAGGCTGGGGCAATTGAGCGCATTGAAAAGGCAGAAGGTTGTCTTTACAGCCATCCCACCCTTTGCCATTCCCATGTGCACTGTGTGGATACTGGACAAGTCATTGATGTGATGGTAACGCTTCCTCAAGAGGTTATTGCTGCTGTAGAAGCGCAGGTTGGTTTTAAGGTCAGCGACTATCGGATTGAATTTTTTGCACATAAGCCCCAAAAAAGTATTTAAATACTAGTGGTCTATCGCATTAATTTTGCTGGGTTGGCAAGACAACTTTGAGGGGTCTGTCTTCTACGAGTTGAAATATAAGCAGGCTGGTATCATCCCCAGCTAATCTCTTTTGCTTAACATTTTAGACGCGCAGCGGTAAACCAGCGCGGTCTTGGGGAGGCGCGGGTGCGGAACCTGCGTCCGCACATAGAGCGCCGTGGTTCCCCCCATGAGCACCTGCCGTGGTTCCCCCCACTCGCTGTTGGTGGACCCGGAGGACTTTCCGCAGGGTAGGACGCAAAGAGCACGAAGGAAGTAAGCAAATTGTGAGATGATGTCAGCGTAGGCATCAGACCCAAGAATTAAAAGTTGCACATGGCATTAATTGGTTTTGGTAAGTTCAGGTCAATTCTGCAAAGACTTCTGATACCAAAGCGAATAGTTAAAGCTTCGGTTTCTAATGTATTATTATTTACTATATTTTTTTCTCTTACTATTATCCCCAGCACCTTCGCCAAACAGGTACAGAGACATTCAGCACACATCCAAACTAGTCAATCACCAGCAACAGCACAGCAACTTCTGGAGCAAGGAGAAGCTCTTTATCAAGCAGGACGCTTTGCGGAAGCAGTAACTGTTTTACAAGCAGCTAACCGCATTTACCAGCAAGAGCATAACCCATTTGGGCAAGCTACAGCACTGACTAACCTCTCCTTGGTATATCAACAACTTGGCTCGTGGACAGAAGCATCCAAGGCTATTAATACTAGCTTGAAGTTACTTGGCTGGGATGAGAAAAATCAAAAGTTAAATCTCAATGCTCAAAAACCAGAATGGCTAGAAGTTTTGGCGCAAACTCTAGATATTCAGGGAGGACTGCAACTGGCAGTTGGAAAAGCAGATGTATCTTTAGAAACTGCCAAACAAGCAGAGCAAATCTGGAAGCAATTAAACAATAATGCTGGAGTAACGCGCAGCCGCATTAACCAAGCACAAGCTCTGCGGGTTGCTGGTTTTTACCGCCGAGCCTTAAATATTTTGAAAGAAGTTTCTCAACAGTTGCAAAATGAACCTGATTCATCCATAAAGGCGGCTGCTTTGCGTTCTCTTGGTAATGCTCTGCAAAAATTAGGCGAACTAGAGCCTTCGTGGCAAACTTTGCAACAAAGCTTAAAAATATCCCAAAACCTGCAACTGACTCAAGAAATTGCTACAACGGCATTTAGCCTTGGTAATACTGCTAGATTACTAGGTAACACTAAAGACGCAATTTTTCACTATCAAAAAGCTGCCGAAATCGCGCCTAACCCCCTCACGAAAATTCAAGCCCAAATCAATTTACTCAGCTTGTTTGTAGATGATGAAAACATAGCAGCTGCGCAAGCGTTAATCCCGACAATTCAATCTGAACTTGCTAGTTTGCCTAGTAATCAAGCTGGTATCTATGCACGTATTAACTTTGCTCGGGCGATCGCTAAAATTAGTGACAAACAAAATGTCGCGCAAATTTTGGCAAGCAGCGTCCAACAAGCCAAAATTATCGCCGATAAACGTGCAGAATCTTATGCACTCGGCAGTTTAGGAGAATTATACGAGCAAAACAGTCAGTGGCAAGAAGCACAAAATCTCACAGAGCAAGCATTGAGTATTGCTCAGGAAATTTCTGCTTCAGACATTGCTTATCGTTGGGAATGGCAACTAGGACGCTTGCTGAAAATCCAGGGAAATAACCAAGCAGCCATAGCCGCTTACGATAGTGCTGTAGCAACTCTTGAATCTCTTCGCAGCGATTTAGCAATAGCAAACCGAGAGGTGCAGTTAAATTTTCGCGATCGCGTTGAACCTCTTTATCGGCAGTCAGTAGAACTGCTTTTACAACAGCAAGGCCCGGAAAAGCCAGATTTAGACAAAGCACGTCAACGCATCGAAGCTTTACAACTGGCAGAACTGGATAATTTTTTTCGGGAAGCTTGTTTAAATAACCAATTTGTTGTGCTTGACAAAGTAGTAGATCGAAATAATCCGAAAACAGCCATTTTCTATCCAATTATTTTAGACAACCAGTTAGAAGTTATCCTTAAACTTCCCAACCAACCGTTAATGCGTAAAACTTCTTTTGTTAACAGTAATGATGTAGAGCAAGCAATTGCAGAAATGCGAGAGGCAATAGTTCAACCTGATGCCAAGAAAAAATTTCAAACAGGCTCCCAACAGCTTTATAACTGGTTAATTAAACCAGTAGAAACAGACCTTAAAAATAGTGGAATTACTACTTTAGTATTTATCCCAGATGGGTCACTGCGAAATATCCCAATGGCTGCATTGTATGATGGTAAAGACTATTTAGTACAGCATTACGCCGTCGCAATTAGCCCAGGGTTGCAATTATTTACACCAAAACCTTTAAAACAGAAAAAATTAAACGTCCTTGCTGGGGGTTTGTCTCAACCACCTCAAAACGAAAATTTTGCACCACTTCCCAAAGTCAAAGATGAACTAGATTTAATTCAGAAGTTAGGCATAACAAAAACCATACTTCTAGATCAAAATTTTAAAAGTACGACCTTAGAGAAAAAGATTAACGCCCAGCCTTTTAGAGTAATTCACTTAGCAACTCACGGGAAATTTAGCTCTAAAGCTAAAGACACTTTCATCCTTGCAGCAGATAAGCGCATTTATGTGAGGGAATTTGATAGCTTGCTCAAAAGTAGAGAGCAAAATCGCACAGAACCAGTTGAACTACTTGTTCTCAGTGCTTGTGAAACAGCAGCAGGAGATAACCGTGCAGCATTGGGATTAGCAGGAGTTGCTATTCGAGCAGGAGCGCGGAGTACTCTAGCATCTTTATGGCAAATTGGTGATGACTCTACAGCTTTATTTATTGGTGAATTCTACAGTCAGTTAACAACTGGCAGAGTCACAATAGCAGAGGCTTTACGCCTTGCTCAATTAAAGTTACTGAATGCTTCTGAATATAATCGTCCTATGTACTGGGCACCCTATGTACTGGTTGGCAATTGGCTGTAGGTTATTGTCTACCCATAAAAATAATGTTGATCAATCCACGTGTTTTGCCGCATTGTATAAGAAGATTTTGATGTCTTCCTACAGAACACAAAATCTATCTATATTAATCTAGCTAATTATAGATTTTCTAGATAGCAGAATACGTATTTTGTTTGCTGTGGTCTTTATTTATTGAACGGGAAGTTTTCTCCCTAGGCATTTGATCTACATTTGAAGAGGGCGAGCCTCTTAGGAGGAGTTTTACTAACGCTGTTCATGGAGCATGGCAACACTGCTGAACGATCGCTATCAAGTTATCCAGGTACTGGGTGTTGGTGGCTTTAGCGAAACATTTTTGGCAGAAGATACTTATCTACCTTCTCGCCGTCGTTGTGTGATTAAGCAACTCAAGCCGATCACAAATGACCCAAAAATTTACCAAAAAATTCAACAACAAGAATCTTATATTTGTCGCACTCAAGAAAAAAATAGAAATCAGAAGCGGCACAGTAATTTCTGGATAGGTTTATATGGTCAAAATTGGATAGTTGCTTGGCACTCATGCCAAGCATGGGTTGAGGAACTGGTCGGTTCCATTCGCAATAAACAGGCATATTATGAGCGAGGTTTAAAGGCTATGAAGCTTATACAGCAAGCACTTTAACTTGCTTGTCGCCCCTTGAACTTGAAGACAATCACGGACTCCTAGTAGTTTCTGGGCAACAAAGCTGATTATACTCTGATGAGAGTCATAAAAGAGCGTTAAAAAAAGAGCCTGACTGAGGCTCCTTTTAAAAAATTGGCAATCAAATTTTGACTACTTCACAGTTACCTTACCGCCAGCTTCTTCTATACGCTTCTTAGCGTCTTCAGCAGCTTCCTTGGCAATAGCTTCCTTAACTGGCTTGGGTGCAGATTCTACCAAGTCTTTTGCTTCTTTGAGACCCAAACCGGTCAATTCCCGTACTATCTTCAGTACAGCAATCTTCTTATCAGCTGGGACAGATTCGAGAATCACGTCAAATTCGGTCTTCTCTTCTACGGGTTCAGCAGCAGCAGGTGCAGCACCAGGTGCAGCCATCATCATCATGCCACCAGCGGGCGCAGCAGCACTAACGCCGAAAGCTTCTTCAATTTGCTTCACCAACTCAGCTGCTTCCAGCAAAGTCAGAGATTTTAATTTTTCCAAAATTTCATCAGTTGCAGTAGACATCGATATAACTCCTGTAATGTGAATTTGTTGACAGTTATTAGTTAGTAGTTGGTTTTTAACCACTATCCACTATCCACTAACCACTAACTTCTTCGCCTTTTTCTTTATCGGCATATGCCTGCAAAGCACGAGCCAGTGAACCGGGAACCTCGTTGATACCGAAGGCAATCTTGGTAGCCAAGGCGTTGATTGCTCCGGCAATTTGCGCCATGAGTTGTTCTTTGGATGGCAAATCGCCCAGCGCCTTGACATCCGGTTCTTTCAACAGGCGACCTTCCATTACGCCGCCGCGAAGTTCCGTCTTCTTAGTGGCTTTCTGGAAATCTTGGTAAGCCTTAATTGCAGCCGAGAAATCCTCTTGAACTAGCAAAAAGGCGGAAGAACCCTTGAGCAATTCCGACATGGGTTGCCATTTTTCATCATCTTGAATGGCAATACCCATCAGAGTATTTTTTGTGACTTTGCAAGCAGTACCAGTCGGACGCAGTCGTCGCCGCAAATCTGTGATTTCAGCAACCGTTAGCCCTTGGTAGTCAATCACTAGTGCTAATTGCGACTGACTTAAAGATTCTTTGAGTTCAGCAACAATTGCTTTTTTATCTTCTATGGTTCTGCCCATACTTGTTTCACCTCCTTTAAAGTTTTTTGTTAGTAGTTGGTAGTTAGTAGTTAGTTGTTTACCACTAACTACTATCCACTAACTACTAACCATCAAAACAACAAACCCCAGCTGCGAAAGCCGGGGTTTAGCTTGAAGGTTAGGTTTTTAAACCACCTTACTCTTGATGCCAGAATACCTACACTAAATAGGGGTAGAGTTTCAAGCAATTCAAGTGCAAACCTCGGCAGGGTATTAAGCCAATGGCACCTGCTGTCTCCGGCTTTGCTATTTAATTGGGGATCGGGGATTAGGAATCGGGGATAGGGAATTTGTGTATTTTAGGTACTAGGGATCAGAATTTTTGGGAAAATTTTCTCCCCTATCCCTTATCACCTTTATGCTGCTGTTAATTTGAGATCGCGTAAGGCGTTGATATCGACTTTAATCGATGGCCCCATTGTGGCTGACACATACACTGTACGCCAGTAACGACCTTTAGCTCCCGAAGGACGGTTGCGATCAATTGTTTCTTGCAAGGCCTTTAAGTTGACCAGCAAATCTTCCGGCGAAAATGACGCCTTACCAAACATAACATGGACGATACCGGTGCGATCGGCGCGGAATTCTAATTTACCAGCTTTGAATTCTGCGATCGCACTTGCTAGGTCAAATGTCACCGTCCCACCTTTGGGTGATGGCATCAAACCGCGAGGGCCAAGCAATTTACCAAGCTTTGCTACTTGCGGCATTACATCCGGTGTAGCAATCAGCTTGTCAAAGTCCATTCTGCCTTTTTGAATTTCGTCTATCAACTCTTCTGAGCCAACGACATCAGCACCTGCGTTGGTTGCTTCTGTGACTTTTTCCCCTCTGGCTATTACTGCCACCCGCACTGTTTGTCCTGTACCTTTGGGCAGTACTACCGTTGTTCGCAGTTGTTGGTCAGTGTATTTTGGATCAATTCCTAACCGAATATGTGCTTCAGCTGCTTCAGGAAACTTTGCTGTTGCCGTCTCTTTTAAAAGACTTAAAGCATCTAGGGGATCATACTCCCTATCTTCAACTTTTGCTAACAGCGCCTGCAAACGGCGCGATACTTTTTTTGTCATTTTTCTCTCCTGGGGTCGTTAGCGAGGTTTATTCTCTCCCCCGATAAAGTTTTGCTTGTTGTTGGTTGTTGATTGTTGGTTGGTTATTTTCTTACTACTAACCACTAACTACTAACTACTAACCACCAATTAATCTGTTACAGTTACACCCATATTTTTGGCAGTGCCTGCAATAATTTTCATTGCCGCTTCAATATCATTGGCATTGAGGTCAGGCATTTTAGTTTGAGCTATTTGCCGCAGTTGCTCCTGCGTAATCGATCCAACTTTCTTTTTGTTGGGTTCGCTGGAGCCTTTGTCTATTTTCGCTGCTTTGGTAATTAGTACCGATGCCGGTGGAGTCTTCAGTACAAAAGTAAAACTCCGGTCTTCATAGACCGAAATTTCTACTGGTATCACCGTGCCAGCTTGGTCTGCTGTTTTGGCGTTGTACTCTTTGCAGAACATCATGATATTGACGCCGTGCTGACCCAAGGCGGGCCCCACTGGCGGTGCTGGGTTGGCTTTCCCAGCATTTAGGGCCAGTTTAATGACCGCTACTACTTTTTTCGCCATTTGTGATTAGCTCTGTTTCTGAACCTGATTAAATTCCAATTCTACTGGTGTGTCTCGGCCAAAAATCGAAAGCAAGGCTTTGAGCTTACTCCGTTCTGGGCTGACTTCAATCACCTCGCCCTCAAAGTCCTTAAACGGACCAGAAAGCACGACTATCTTATCACCACTAGCCATGTCAATTTTGACAATTGGCTCTTGTTCGCTGGTCTGCTTGAAGATTCTTTCGACTTCTGTATGACTCAGCGGTACTGGCTTGACGTGACCGCGACCTTTGCCGCTGCCACGTTTTTGCTCTGCTCCCACGAAATTAATCACGTGGGAAGTATTCCGCACTACTTGCCAAGTATCATCATCCATGAACATCTTGACAAGCACATAGCCAGGGAAGACTTTTTCTTCTGTGTGCTGGCGACTGCCATCCTTACGGATTTTCACTGCTGGCGTGTGCGGAATCTCCACCTGAAGAATTTTATCAGCCACATCAAAGCTTTGGATGCGCTGTTCTAAGTTTGTTTTAACACGCTTTTCGCAGCCAGAGGCTACTTGTACTGCATACCAGCGAGCTTCTGATGTTGCCGCTGTGTCTAAGCCGTCTTCTGGCTGCAAAGCCAAATTGTGTCCTTCGTCTGTTGCAGAAGTCATCCGAACACCTGTTGTGCTGCCCAAGTAAAGAATTTATCGACCAAGAAAATCAAAGATGCGGAGAGTGACACCATTAACAATACAGCTGCTGATTCACTCACTAGCTGTTTCCGACTTGGCCAAACCACTTTTTCAAACTCTTCTTTGATTCCCTGAAAGAAGTTTGCCAAGCTAAACCCATTGTTGGTTTCTTGTATTTCGGCTTCATTTTTTTTGGCCACGGTCGCTTGCTCCCCCCATTGCCTATATAGCTACTACCTGCTAATTTTCATCGATAACTACAGCTTCGACTCAAACTTTGAGTTGCTTGAAAGAAAAAGCTGCAAATATAACAATTATACCCGAAATCAAATTTGCAAGCTGCATTTTTGGCAACAGTTGCATTTGTTTCGGGTTATTATCTTACTGACAGCGCGCCCTGGAGGACTTGAACCCCCGACATCAGGTTTTGGAGACCTGCGTTCTACCAACTGAACTAAGAGCGCACAAGCTGTCTTTGATTCAGTTATTATGTTGAACTTTAGCTAGTTTAACACAATTTGGTGTTTATTGTTAACTTTAATTTTGTTCTAGGAGATTAGCGGCTGATGCCGCTTTATGTTTGAGTCTTTCTCCCATACTCTACTTATCTATCACAAGGCACGGTCAAAGCGTTGCTTAATCCGGGTAGCTTTGCCAACGCGGTTGCGTAGATAATAAAGTTTAGCACGCCGTACTTTACCACGACGTATGACTTTGATGCTGTCAATTCGGGGTGAGTGAAGAAGAAACACTCGCTCGACGCCGACGCCTTGAAATACACGGCGGACTGTAATTGTTTCATTAATACCGCCATTGCGTTTAGCAATCACAACTCCTTCGTAGGGTTGTACGCGGTACTTATCTCCTTCCTTGATTTTTACTCCGACTTTCACAGTGTCGCCCACATATATTTGGGGCAGATCCGATTTTAGCTGTTCCGCTTCAATAGAGCGGATGATCTCTTGAGCGTTCATAAGTCAATAAAAAACTCACAATCATCAATAATAAATCTACAACCGTCTTTCAGTCTACTAAATTCTAACTGATGACGTTTCCGGTAGTTTTGTCGTCAAATAGAAGATGTATTTAAGAAGGGCGTGCCACGGGTGTGAGTGTTATGAAATTTAGCGTCGTCATTACGACCTACAACCGCTTAAATCTGCTCAAAAGAGCGATTAACTCTGCTTTGAACCAGACAATTACAACTGAAGTGGTTGTTGCCGATGATTGTTCTTCTGATGGCACGCAAGAGTATGTAAATAGTTTAGCCCAAAAGCTATCACTAAGTAGAGACTATCGTCTTGTCTATCATCGCAATGAGGTTAACTCTGGTCATTCGGCAACTGTAAATGCCGGGATTGTGAGGGCTAGCGGTGACTGGATTAAATTTTTGGATGATGATGACTATCTTGCTCCCAATTGTCTCGAAGAAATGGCAAGGGCGATCGCACTTCATCCCCAAGCTGCCCTCTGTTCCTGCATAGCTGCCCAGGTGAATGAACAAGAAGTTGAACTGTATCGCACGCCGCAAATAGGCCCCGGCTTAGCTTTTTACATCCCACAAGCTGACATTCACTATGGTATGCTGCTAGAGCTTCTTCCCTTTGGCACGCCCGTACAAGTTGCTTGCCGTCGTGATGTGTTTTTGCAAACCGGCGGTTGGGATTCTAAATTTGATGCTAACTGTGATGATATTGATTCTTGGATTCACATTGCTAAGTTTGGCGATGCGATTTTCCTCAATCAGTGCCTTGCTTACCGAACCATGTGGCAAGGAGCTTACAATTACAAGTTTTCTCTATCTCGACGCTTAGATGCGAATATCTTAATGAAGGAGAAGATTTACGCTTTCGTTGATGAAAAGCACCGCTTCCACGTCCCTGAGTTGGAGGATATTAAAAATTATTTAAAATTACATTGGTCTATAGTAGCTATTAAGCAAAGAAACTTCCAGAATTTGATTAATATATTATTTCCCTCTATATTTTCCTGGAAAGCTTGGCAGCTTTTGTTTAATGCTGCTTTAGCGCGTCGCTTCACTCACCATAACACTCATATTCGTAAATGCGTGTTGATTGAGTTATAATTTTCAACTTAGTTTGTGTATAAAAATCTATTTATCTATTTATTGATTATGCGAATAATACATATCTTAAATGAAGTTCAAGAAATCGGTAACGGTATTGTAAATGTAGCTGTGGATCTTGCTTGTTTACAAGCAAAAAGCGGTCATGAGGTAGCGGTACTTTCAGGTGGTGGAGAATACGAAACATTATTGGCAAATTATGGCGTCAAACACTACCAACTCGATCAGACAAGGAAACCGATCAATCTAATCAAAGCGGCTAGAAGTTATCAGGCAATTGTGCAAGAATTTCAGCCAGATATGGTTCATGCCCATATGATGACGGGAGTAGTATTAGCAGCTCTACTCAGAAAAAAAGGTGGGTATGGTTTAGTTTCCACAGTCCACAACGAATTTCAACGATCCAGTATATTTATGGGTTTAGCTGACCGAGTAATTGCTGTCAGCAAAGCAGTTGCCGAGGCGATGACGCGGCGCGGTATATCCCAAGCAAAGTTGCGAGTGATATGCAATGGTACTCTTGGCAGTCCCCGCAGCCGTCCACTACAAGAATATGAACCCTTACATTTGCAACGCCCAGCGATCGCCACTGTGGCAGGAATGTATCATCGTAAGGGTATTACCGAGTTAATTGCAGCTTTTGAACAAATAGGCTCAGATTTTCCCGAAGCACATTTATATATAGTAGGAAACGGGCCCGATCGCCATGAGTTTGAGGCACAGGCAAGTCAAACTGCCGTCAGTTCGCGCATTCATTTTGAAGGCTTTCAACCTCAACCCCAGCGTTATTTGTTAGCTTGTGACATATTTGTCCTCGCTTCTCATCGCGAACCCTTCGGTTTGGTACTTTCAGAAGCCCGCGAAGCAGGTTGCGCTATTATTGCCACAGATGTAGATGGCATTCCCGAAGCACTGGACAATGGAAAAGCCGGTCTTTTAGTACCAGCAAAAGATAGCAATGCCCTAGCAGCAGCACTAGTACAATTATTGAACGATCCCAATACGCTACAAGAGTGGAAAGCAAAGGCACATCAAAATCTAGAATGGTTGAATGTTGACCGCGTTCATCAAGAAACACTGGCAGTGTATCGAGAGTTATTTCCTGAGAGATAATAACGACACTCCAACAAAAATCATTAATTTTTACGCGTGAAAACCCAATCCCCAATCCCCCATCCCCAATCCCCAATCTCCAATCCCCAATCTCCAGTCCCTTTTAAAAACTAACTATATTTTTTCCGGTTATTCTGTAAATAATTACTATTTTGTATGTAATGTTAATTACTTTTAACTGGGCAAGGGAGTTGCCTTAATGAGTAATGCATTTCTGCGCTTGATTTCCGGTAGCGAAGAATACTCTTACTCGCTACTGACTGCTGGTGAGGTTGTATTGGGGCGCGATCCCAACAGTTGTCAAATTGTCCTAGATTCCAACCATTATGGGATGGTTTCGCGCCGTCATGCGACTATTCGCCCATCCAAAACGCCAGATGGTAGAACCAGCTTTATACTTTACGATCTCAGTAGTGCAAATGGAACGTATTTAAACGGACAGCTTTTACAGGGTTGTCAGGAATTACACGTAGGCGATCGCATTACTCTCGGCAATAAAGGGCCGGAATTTTTATTTGAATATCAGTACCAGTATAAGTACAATTCTCAATCACTAGGAATAACACAGCCAGCCTCTACACCAACTCCAGCAGCAGTAAACTCTTCGGCATCATCTTTTAGCACGAATGAGCATACTAGCTTGTCGCTGTTGATACCGCTTTTGTCTTCACCGACAGATTTAACTCGCAAAGCCTACCTAGTACCAGGAATGATCACCGTAGTATTCGTGGTACTGCTATTTTTTGCTCAAGGTTTTTCATATCAAATATTACTGGGAGCTTACCTAGCTAGTGCTAGCTTGTATGTTATATACCAATTGTGCGGCAAACCCAAGCCTTGGTGGGTACTAGCTTCTTCTGCTCTCACTACTATGACGATTTTAGCTAGTCCTGTACTTAATATATTGATATTGGTATTTCGCGGCATTTTACCGGGAAGCGTACCAGAAGATACCAGTAGCATCAGCTTTCCAGAGTTGTTTATTCGCTACTTTATTGGTGCAGGGATGCTGGAAGAATTGCTAAAAGCTTTACCTATAATTGGATTTTATCTGTTGGGAAAGTCTCTGAGATCTTCAAGAAGGGAACGTATTGGTGTTTGGGAACCCCTAGATGGAATTTTACTAGGATCGGCTTCTGCGGCTGGCTTCACCTTGTTTGAAACACTAGGTCAATACGTGCCTGGTAGAATCGCAGAAGTGGCCCAAGAAATGGGAACGGAAGCAGGTTTCGGCGCAGGGTTGCAGTTGCTGATTCCGCGCATTTTAGGTGAAGTAGCAGGACATATGGCTTGGAGTGGTTGGTTGGGATATTGTATAGGCTTAAGCATCCTCAAGCCGCGTCTAGCTTCGCGAATTCTGCCAATAGGTTATTTTAGCGCCGCCGGACTCCACGGTTTGTGGAACAGCTGCGCGGGACTTGCAGACTCTCTGGGAGTTTTTGTCTTAGGGTTATTAGTGGTAATAGGAGGAATATCTTACACCCTGTTGGCAACAGCAATTTTAAAAGCCCGGGCTTTATCACCAACGCGATCGCAAAATTTCGCTACTCGTTTTTTTCAGAAATGACTAGAACTTTGCTAAAACTATTCCCACATAGATTGTAAATTTAAAACAAATCCAGGCAAAATATCTTCTCCCGATAAGCTACCAGGAAACTCTAACACTTCTACTAGTTTTCCTTGCCGATAAATTTCGACGCAGCCAGTTTTCCTATCAATTAACCAGCCGAGTTTTACCCCCGAGTCCATATATTCTTGCATCTTCTGTTGCGTTTCTTTCAAGCTATCGCTAGGCGACATTAACTCTAAAACAAAATCGGGAGCAATAGGAGGAAATTTTTCTCTTTGTTCAAGAGTGAGTGCATTCCATCTATCCTGTTTTATCCAAGCAACATCGGGAGAACGATCTGCACCATTAGGAAGTTTAAAGCAAGTTGAGGAATCGAATACTTCACCAAGTTTAGTTTGGCGATTCCAAATGACAAAATCAGCTGTGACAAGTGCATTACGTTTGCCAGTTTCTCCCCCTGTGGGTGCCATTACTATTAACTCTCCCGAAGCATTGCGCTCAAACTTGATATCAGGATTATCCCGACAAAGTTGATAAAATTGATCGTCGGTTAATTTAATGATGTTGTTGAAGTTGAGAGTAATAGCAGTCATAGTATTTTGACATTATCAATACAGCTAGCTGTACTTTCAGTTTAGATTTTCCTAAACATACCCAACTGCATTAATATACGCTTCGCCCATTTCCACGACACAACATCATGTAGCAGAGTATAAAAACAGGGAATAATAAACAGCGTTAACAGCGTTGCCAAAGACAATCCCGAAAACACTACAATACCCAACGGTTGTAAAAATTCTGAGCCTTCCCCAATTCCCAAAGCTAAGGGGAACATGCCTAAAACCGTGGTAACTCAGATCTTGCACCTGGAAACTTGAATGTCAATTCCTTGACTAAGTGCTAGTTCTCTAAGGCGTTCAATATGTTGTAAAAGAAGCAACATCACCAAGTGTGGAAGTATTGTTT
>NZ_JACAEU010000138.1:0-54187 GCF_013388695.1 Fischerella sp. | reverse complement strand
TTCTTGGTGTCTTTGTGTCTTGGTGAGTCCAGCCCCCGTCTTGGCTTCTGCCGAGATGGGGGACTGGCGAACCCGGAGGGTGGTGAAAAAAGAATGATTGAAACACAAAGACACAAAGACACAAAGAGGAAAATAGTCTTCTCTACTAAGATAATGGTTCGTTTTTTACCCACCTTGACAGGGCTAGGCTTGACACTTCGCAGAAATTTGTTTAAATGAATTTAAATAGGTAATATCGACTGCCAAAAAACTTTCAACTCGCAATGCAAGTAAACGTTCGCCTAACAACTACCACCACTACTACCCAAACTACCAATTGGGGGGTTGTGAGGCGATCGCGTTGATTTAAAATTCGACAGCACCGCATCAACCCTCCAGGCAATGCCTAGGAGGGTTTTGAGTTTTTATAGAAGAACTAGGAGAGAACAGATGTCTATTTATTGGACTACCACCACTACCACCACAATCGCGCCTGGAGGGACGTGAGGATAGATGCTGCGTGCAATCGAAACCCAACCACCCCTCTAAGTCAAACCTAGAGGGGTTTTTCATTAGCAAATTATTCACAAGGAGATACAACCATGTCCGATCATCGAGAACTAGCAAGAGTAATGGATTTATTTCATTTTGAGGAGCATAGTCCAGGAATGGTGTTTTGGCATCCCATCGGACTTCAGTTTTTCCGGGTTATCGAAGACTTTATGCGACAAGTTTACCAAGCTTACGACTTTGAGGAAGTGCGATCGCCTGTAGCATTGAATCGATCGCTTTGGGAACGTTCAGGACACTGGCAAAAGTTCCGTAAGAACATGTTTGTTGTAGGTATTCCGGATGCTGATGCAGAACCCGACTATGCGTTAAAACCAATGTCATGTCCTGCACACATTGCCATCTACAAATCTCACAAGCGCAGTTATCGGGAAATACCGATGCGATTGCTGGAATTTGGCATTGTCCATCGTAACGAACCTTCCGGTACGCTATCTGGCTGTATGCGTCTGCGTCAGTTTGTGCAGGACGATGCCCATATCTTTTGCCGGGAAGCCGACATCCGAGATGAGATTAGCAATTTTCTGAGGATGGTCAAGCAGGTTTACGCAGCGTTTGGATATAATAACTTTTCAATTCGGATTGCTCTACGACCAGAGCAACGTCTTGGATCGGATGAACTATGGGATCGGGCTGAGTCTGCCTTGATTGAAGCGGTGCAAGCCCTGGGTTACGCCTATGAATTAGCGCCTGGTGAAGGATCTTTCTACAGTCCCAAGATTGAAGTTAGCTTGCAAGATCACTTAGGGCGATCGTGGCAGTGTGGCACGATTCAGGTTGATTTCAACTTTCCTCAACTTTTTGATTTATCCTTCGTCAATGAGAAAGGCGATTTAGAGCAACTGGTGATGCTGCACCAAGCAGTTCTAGGTTCTTTGGAACGCTGGATTGGCATTTTGTTGGAAAATCACAGTGGGGTTTTACCGCTTTGGGTTGCTCCTGTGCAAATTGCCGTGGCTTCAGTTTCTGAAAAATCGGCAGATTGGGCGGAAGTGATTTTCAAAAGGCTGAAACAGATAGGGGCGAGGGTAGAATTGCATGTGAGCGATCGCACGATTGCCAAAAAGATTCGAGAACTGTCTGTACGCAAGATTCCACTAATTGCTGTTGTCGGTGAAAAAGAAGCGATGAATCAATCTCTCAACTTGCGTCGTCTCGGAATTGCTGGACAACAGGAAGTTCAGCTTCCTGAGTTAGAAGCAGAATTATTAAATCTAAGATAAAGCTTTCTTTGTGTCTTTGTGGTTCAAAAATAAGTTTTATGAACCACCAAGACACCAAGTTGATAAGCTGATGTGCATTTAAGTTGCATAATCAGGGCGGGCGAGACGCTCCGAAGTTCCGAACCCTTTGGGAAGCCGCCCGGAGGGCGTCTACGGAGGAAACCTCCGCTCGGACTTCTCTTGAGAAGGCATTAGAAGAAGATACCTTGTTAGTTTATGCCATGAATGGTGATGTCCTACCTATAGATCATGGGTTTCCCATGCGAGTTTTGGTTCCGGGTTGGGTGGGTATTGCTCATACCAAATGGGTTGGCAGCATTCAGGTTTCAGAAACACCTCTGTTTTCCACATACAACACTAAGAAATATGTCTTAATTGGGGAAGATTATCCTGTTCCAGAAAAGCTGAAAGTACAAGGAGTGATGGGGCAAATCTTAACCACGCAAAAAGTCAAAAGTGCCTTTGAATTACCTTGGGATGGACAAATCAAGGCCGGAAAACATCTCATTCGTGGGCGTTCTTGGTCAGGTGAAGGAAAAATTACTAAAGTAGAGGTCAGTTTAGATAATGGCAAAACTTGGCGAACTGCCAGACTGCGGGAACCGAATATTGCCTCAGCATGGGTACGATGGGATCTAGACTGGGATGTTCGTCCAGGAAGCTATGGTTTGCGTGCTCGTGCCACCGATTCTAGTGGCAATACTCAACCGGATAAAGTTCCTTGGAATGACGAAGGTTATAGCTATTGGGCTGTTGTTACTCATCGAATCAAAGTTGTCTGAAAGGGCTTGCTGGGCATTGAGCCTAGATAGCTGCACATTCGGAAATTAAGGCTCTTAACGATGTCAGTGCGATCGCAGTTCTTTGCAGACATCTAACTCGTGGGCAGCGATCGCTTTTTTTATGAACCTATGCCACGGCTGAAGCGCCCTACTGCGAAGGAAGCTTTTTTCGCAAAGGATGCTGAGGCTATAGCTCAAGCGCTGAAAAAGCAGCCATACCATTCACCCCGTGAGCAACGATCCAAAATTTGTTCGCCAGACACCAAAGCAAAATCCTAGCTATGCCAGCATTAATTTAGATATATCAAATGGTTGAGGTTGTTTGACATTCTGCCTTTTTTTGCAGGCTGATTTTGGAGGGATAAATGTCTAAACTACACTCACACTAGTTTACCCGATCTTTTCAGAATATCAAGTCCCCTAATCTTGCTTTTCAAGGGGGATGAGGGGGAATCGACAACAGATTACAACTAACAGGGTGCGATCGCCAGACATTTAGTTAACTAAATGCCAACCCAACTCGCGGACGCAAATCCAAGATGCGGCAATCTTCTGTGAAATTGGAAGCCAACACTGTACTTGGTACTCCAAGTCAGTGTGGGTAGTTCACCGTAATTGTCTTCTGTTGTTTCAAGACAGAGAGTTACCCAACTGAAAGCGAGGTTTCTATGAATATAGGCAGAGCCATTCTTTTGATTGCTTTGGTTTTTCCAGGCTTGATGGTGGCGGGAACATCGATTTACTCGTTCAACAATGATTACGCAGCGATGGAAAGAACCGAGAGATATGTGGATCAGTTAGCAAGGCAGAGAAGAGTAAGTCAGAGACAGTTAGATTTAGCTTACCATCGCAGTATGGTTCACCGCATGAATGCATTTACTAATGGCACATGGGGATTCATCGGCGCGACGATCGCAGCCATTGGTATACATGGGTTGGCAATTACTAAAGATGAATTATTTCAAGACCAAAAGAAAGCTTCATAGTTAGTGGATAGTAGTTAGTAGTTAGTGGTTAGTGGTTGGTAGTTGGCTTTTAATCTTTACCACTAACCACTATCCACTATCCATTAACAGTCACCACGAGAAATATGTTTATTTGCGCTGCCTACTTATCAATGATAAATTTCTTGAGGTCAGCTAAAGCGCGATCGCGATAGCGTCCGTATCGTTCCTGTTTGTTTTTGATTTTCTCTCCTAGTTCGGGCAGAATTCCAAAGTTGGGTGGCATGGGTTGAAAATGCTTGGGTGAAGCCGAACTGATAAATTCAAACAGCGCCCCCATCATCGTTGTTGTCGGTAGATTTAACGGTTCTTTACCCAAAGCTAGTCGTGCAGCATTTGTGCCAGCCAGCCATCCACCCGCAGAAGCGGCTGTGTAGCCTTCAGTACCAATCAACTGCCCAGCACCTAACAATGTCTGACGATTTTTAAATTGCAAGGTAGGTAGCATCAACTGCGGTGCATTAATAAAGGTATTGCGGTGCATCACCCCTAACCGTACAAACTCGGCATTTTCCAAACCGGGTATCATTTGGAATACGCGCTTTTGCTCGCCCCAGCGCAGGTTAGTTTGGAATCCTACCATGTTCCAAAGTTGACCTGCTTTGTCTTCTTGTCGCAGCTGCACCACGGCGTAAGGACGTTCACCACCCCCCCTTACATTCCCCCCGCTTGTGAGGGGGACAGAGGGGGGGTTCAATCCTACTGGTTTGAGCGGCCCGTAGCGCATTGTATCTTCTCCTCGCCGTGCTAGTTCTTCAATAGGCAGACAAGCTTCAAAAAATTTTGCTGTTTCCCGCTCAAAATCCTTCAATTCTGTTTGTTCAGCTGCACAAAGTTCTTGCCAAAACCGCAGGTATTGCTCTTTATTCATCGGACAGTTGAGATAAGCGGCTTCGCCTTTGTCGTAGCGAGAGGCAAGAAAAGCAATGTCGTGGTTAATCGTTTCTCCAACAACAATAGGACTAGCGGCATCGAAAAAGCTAAGATATTCCATCCCGGTGAAGCGACGCAAATCTTCAGCTAAATCGGGACTGGTAAGCGGCCCAGTTGCTAAAACTACAATTCCTTCCGGTATACTACGTATTTCATCCCGACGCAGTTCGATTAAAGGATGTTGAGAGAGGGTTTGTGTTAAATCTTGGCTAAATTGTCCTCTATCAACGGCTAATGCTCCTCCAGCGGGGACTTGATGTTCATCCGCTTTAGCAATCACAATCGAACCGAGTTGACGCAATTCTTCATGTAACAAACCAGCAGCGCGATCGCTAGCCATTGCGCCAAAAGAATTACTGCACACCAATTCTGCTAAGTGTTCTGTATGATGGGCGGGACTGAAGCGATGGGGGCGCATTTCATAGAGAATTACGGGTACTCCCGCCTGGGCAATTTGCCAAGCTGCTTCTGTTCCAGCCAGTCCACCTCCAATAACTACGATCGGTTGTTTTTCCATAATTAAATACTTAGTTTCACCCTTTGCACTTTACTAAAACTTTCACTGCCTGAGAAAGATTATTTTTTAATGCTATATATCAATTTATACTTTTAACCAGAGGTTGTTAATTGCTAAATAAAAAAGATAATTGACGTATAAAGTATGAAACATGTACATACAATGATACTGTTTACTAGTCCAACCGAGGTTGAATAATAAAGTTGTTTGGGTGCGTTTGTGAGTAAACACAACCCAAAATCATTGCATTTAATTAGTAGCTGTCCACCGAGCTATAAATTCTTGACCTTTGTCTTTTCCATGCTGGTAAACTGCACAGAATCCCTCAACAGTAGCATCTGTAAAACTAACTCCGAACTCTTGGGGATCTACATCCGGTTTAATAATGTGGATATCCACCCCTTTGTAATTCTCAGGAATTGGCTGTAGTTGGAACATATCACGATAGAGGGTTCCTGGTTCGTTAGCGATCGCGATCGCTTCGGTGTATCCCAACTCAACCATTTCTATTGCTGGACACAAACAAGTGTAGGAAGCGTCAACGTAAGGCTTTCCACCTATCCAAGCGGGGACATCCCAAGCATGCAGCATTCGAGAAGAAGCATAAGCCACTTCTTCAAAATTACTGGTATCAAGACGCAGTTCATCTTTGAGATTGTTGGTGCTAAATAACACCGCCTGCAAATGCTCGTTTACCCAACTGCGATCGCCTTTGCTTGCGGATACCAATAAACGCCGTCCTAAACGTCTCGCTTTTTCAGTTTGAGTCTCGTTAGTAGCTTCTGGAGTGATTACTGCACTGGTAGCAACAAAATATTCTGGTGTTTGTGCTGCAAATAGTAGCTCTTTCAGCGGACTGAAATGTGCAATTCCCCCAAGTGCTAATTGGCTCATCCCCACATCCGGTTGTTTGATTACTTTTAACCCGGCTAACCAGTAATCAACGCCCAAATCTGTAGCTTTGCCAATGGTAGCCCAAGCAGTTGGTATAACCGATGAAGATGCAGCGGCATAGGCATCAGCTCGAATTCCGGCAGATTCTAGCGCACTTAATACACCATGAGTGAAAGCGCCTTTAAAGCTACCAGAGGAACAGGCGATCGCCAATTTTTGTGTATTTTTCATAATATATTTCTATTACTTTGCATGATTTACTCGGTTCATCTCGCGTTGATGCAGTTTCATCAAAACCCGCCGGAATTGCTCAAACTCTTCTGCACTCAATTCCGTCTTTTGCCATGCAGGACGTTGATCTGTAGGATAAAGCTTGGCATAGTCACTACTTTAATTGAATTTCAGACTCAACGGTCTTTTTTTTCATAAAAAAAACAAAAAAGATGTTTACTTTATATCCGCAATTGACTTTCGATGTAATCATTTAAATGCTTAGTTACTCTTTGCATATGAATCGAATCTCCATATAACTTGCTCATCATTACAGCCCCTTCTAGGGCTGAAATAATTATGGTTGCAACTTCATCAGCATCAACGTCCGGACGGATTTCTCCTTTTTCAATTCCTTTTTGAATGATTCGACAAAGCATATCGCGCCACGAATTCATTGCCTGTTGGGTACGTTCTCGCAATGCTGGGTGAGCATCATCACTCTCAACCGCAGTATTCAACAGCGGACAACCTCCTTTGATAGGTGGATTATCTATATATTTGTGAAATACATCAATAATTGCTTGCAAGCGTTCAATTGCATGACGCTTGTTCCGCAAGGCAGTTCGATATAGTTGCCTAATGCAGGCGATCGCATAATCAAAAGCCTGTAGCGCTAGTTCATCTTTGCTGTTGAAATGATTATATATCCCTCCTTTTTGCAATCCTGTCACTCGCATGATGTCTGAAATAGACGAGCCAGCATACCCCTGTTGATTAAACAGTTCGGCCGCTTGCTGGATAATTCTTGCTTTTGTTTCTTCGCCTTTTGACATCAATATATTTGCGACCAACTGGTCTGAATAAGTCTAACTTGATGTATAGTTTGCAGTCAAGCTGCGAGAGGAAAGAGGGACAAGGAAAGGAAGATGGGGAGATGGGGAGACATAATCCCATTATTCCATCACCCACCCCCATGCGACGGCTAGTGTTAACGGAACCGTATTAGATTGTTTTCTACTTTCTTCAAGTGGGACGATAGGCGATACGCAGACTTTGCACAAGAATAACCAGAGATGCGATCGCCATCAAAGCTCCCCAGAACCAGTAAGGTAAAAACAATTCCTGCTGAATCTGTGCAGTATCAGATAGCCCCAGATAACCAGCACCATAGCTAAATAAATAATTGAGTTGATGATAAGTACTTACACAGGCTTGTACGCCCAGAAATTGAATGCTAAACTCCTGTACCCAACGAGGTGCTTTAAGACTAACACCCAATATCACAAAGCCTAACAGGGGAATTGCTACCAATCCAAACGGCGATCGCACCCAAATTAGCGCTGAAAGCATCAAAAAACCACCTAAAATTTTCAAAATCCAGGTGGTAGTATTAAAGTTGCGTGAAGCTAAAATCAAAGCAGCACCAGCTATAGGCGGCCCCATTGGCCCAGCTGCTGCTACTAAAGCACGACCAAGCGGCCCCAATAAAAATCCACCACTGTAACTATAAGTCGCTACACCAGAACCATCAGGAAAAATCTGCAATTGCTGAAAATTTCCTCCTAACAACAGCGCCATCAACCCGTGACCCATTTCATGAAACCAAGTAGCCAGAATGCTAAATGGGTACAAAATGTAATCACCTGCGGGTAGTTGCCATAATACAATGGTCGCGATCGCCGCTACTATTAACCAGGTAAACCCCATACGATCAAGTGGGGCTTCTTTGGTGAATATGGGTTCAAAATCTTTCCTATGTTCCCTCATGGGTGACTTTCCTTAGCTTTTCAAGCCAAGTGCTTCAATAGCACTTGTATCCATCCTAGCCGCTTCTGAGAGTGAGGAGAACGCGGATTCAAATCTTGTACCCTACCCTGCGAGAAGAGCTACTCTCCGAGAAGCCACCCTCTGGGCGTCTACACCCTAGGAGTGGGAGAGCCTCCCGGCTGTTGAACATAGGTGCAAGATATCATTTTATACAAAGTTATATTTGGTTTTGCAGACCAATCAGGGAAAAGAGAATCAGTTCCTACTTTACTATATTTCTCATTCTCCAATTTCTGTGTCTTTTTCCCCACTTACCACTACGCTACCCCGCTGAAGTGAGGAAACATCTGCACACGCTCCATTTACCATTGTTGCTGAGCAACGCCGCGAGGTGACTAGCAGTGCAGTCGATACTCCGAGATGAATTTGAATTTGTGGCCCAGAGCGAGCTAAGCGGAGAATGACTCCATCTGTAACCAGTATTTGCACAATCGCTTCTCCATCTATATAAGTTCCATTTGCACCTAAGTTCACAACTTCCCAGCCACGATCTATTCGTCGTATTTCGATGTGAAGGCGGGAAACCACGGCACTATAAAGAACAACATGGTTATCCGCCGCTCGTCCAATGCGAATGACTGGTTCGTCGTCTGCAAAAGTCCAACTTTGAGCTGGAATGGATTGTAGTGGGTGCAGGAGGGTAAGTGTAATCACGCGCGAGGCTTGTATCAATTCCCTCTACTATAACTGACTACCTAAGAGAATTGAAACAGGAATGTTACCAAATCTCCCTTACCCAGGCTAATGCGATCGCCTGGTCTTAAACGATGTCGGTTTCCTGGCAATAGTGGCAAATTATTGATGTAAGTACCGTTAGAACTACCTACATCTTCAATATAGTAAGCGTCTCCTTCCACACGAATATCTGCATGAATCCGCGAAACAATTTCCGAATTGGGAAATCCAGAAACATCCACATCCGGGGGAATACGGTCATTGGGCTTACCAATATGAATGACAGAAAGATTCTGTGGCAATTCAATTTGTCTGTCGGTTTGGACATGAACAAGCCGCGCAGTTACCTGCTGTAATTGCGTTCTAGCAGCAGTGACTGGTGGTGTGGGCTGTGGTGGTTCGACTTCCGGTGCTGGTGCGGGTTGTGGTTCTGGTGCCGGACTTTCTTCCTCAGCAGTTATAGGCGTCGCTGCGACAGTTGGTGGTGGCAGTGGCACTGGTGGCATCGGGGCTGGAGATGGGCCTGTTTCCTCAGCAGTAAAAATTGGAGCTGGGGCGGCAGGTGGTTCCGGAATTTCATTTTCTGAAGGAGCTGCTACTGCTGTTGGTGGTAAAGGTGAAGAGTCAGGCGCAGTATAACTGGTAGATCCACTCATCGATACTGTTTGTTGTTGTACAAGTGGGTCAGGATTTACTAAAGGTTCTACTTCTAGAGGGATGTCTGGTGCTACGGTTGCTGCTACTGGTATTGGCGTACCTGTACGCAGGTGGTAGCCACACTGTCCGCAAAAAGAAGCATCTGCCTGCACGGTTGCCCCACAACTAGGACAGGTAGTAGTCGCTGGTAACGGGGTATAGCAAGCTTCACACTGGGTAGCGCCATCAGGGTTGTGGTGATTGCAGTTTGGGCAGACGATCATGGAATTTAACCTTTGTTCTAGGTCATCATACAATAGTGCTGGCAAGCAGAGGGGCAAACTCTAGCTTCCGATCTTAGCAATTACTATTTATGAAGGCAGAAAGCAGAAGGTAGAAGGTTAAAAGATGAAAAATTTACACTTTAATATTTCATCGTTCATACTCTACCCTACTCTGCGGAAAGACGCCTTGACAGGCGTCTACATACTTCTTCTTTCTTCCTTCATCACTTATTTAAGTTCATCACCCGCCGCTGCATCCAACAGCCACCAAAGTTCTCCTTGGGGTTGAATTAAGCGGGATGGGTAAGTAAAACTATCTGCTTGGAGTGCGAAAACTTGAGCTAAAGCTGGTTTTTTGTTGGCACCAGCCACTACAAAAATAACGCACCTTGCTGCGTTAATGAATGAATATGTAAAGGTGATACGTGGGTTGCCGTCTTTGTTACCTACTGTAACTAAGCGATCGCTTACTTTTAAAGCTTCTGTGTGGGGGAACAAAGAAGCAGTGTGACCATCATCACCCATTCCTTGCAACATCACATCTAAAGCAGGAAACTCACCCGGCGAACAATGAAAAAATTCTTGCAGTTCCTGTTCGTACTTAGCCGCAGATACTGCTGGATCGCCTTCGGTAGTGGGCATTGGGTGAATATTAGCCGCTGGTATATCCACGCGATCTAACCATGTACGACGCGCCATGCCTTCATTGCTATCTGGGTGATCGGATGGAACGTAACGCTCATCTCCCCAAAATACATGAATTTTATCCCAAGGTAGATTTTCTGTGGCGATCGCTTCGTATAACGGCTTGGGTGTGCTGCCGCCAGAAAGGGCGATGGTAAATCTCCCCCGCTGTTCAATCGCAGCGTTAATTTTTGAGAGGATCAATTCTTTTGCTCGCGCAATCAGCGCTGCCTGATCCGGTAGAATTTCAACCTTTCTGTTCATCGCTTCCTCATGATATTGGCGACTTCCAGCATTACCATATCGAACTTATAACTAATCCTGTTTTGACCTTCTGAAACTTTTAACATCAACAATTTGTTTATTCAACACAGATACGGCAAAGTAATAAAATTTCGCCAAATCTTAATAAAAATCATTAGTAACATGGGAAATAGGAAATTAGTAAAAATTATGAATGATTTTTGCTGAATGCTGAAAATTTCATAATTCATAATTCATAATTCATAAATTTTTACCCTATTTTCAGAGGAGCGATCGCTTGCTGTTGGGCAATTAACAATTTCTGAATTCCTTTTTCTGCGAAATCTAACAGTTGATTCAACTGGGCACGGCTAAAACTGCCTTCTTCGGCTGTTCCCTGGACTTCAATAATCTCTAAATCTTGATTCATCACCACATTGAAATCTACTGTAGCGGCAACATCTTCAATGTAGTTCAAATCTAGGAAAGCCTCTCCCTGTAGTAATCCGACGGAAACAGCTGCTACTTGTCCAACTAGGGGCGATCGCTCTAAAACTCCCTGCTGCATCAATTTGGAAATCGCATCTGCTAACGCTACAAACCCGCCTGTGATCGCTGCTGTTCTTGTACCTGCGTCTGCTTGTAGCACATCTGCATCTACATTCAGCGTGCGTTCTCCCAAGGCATCCAAATCTACTGCTGCCCGTAAGCTGCGTCCAATTAAACGCTGAATTTCTTGAGTCCGGCCAGATAATTTCAAAAATTCTCGTTCTTGCCGTTGTTGAGTGGCAGTTGGTAACATTCGGTACTCAGCGGTTAGCCAACCTTTACCAGTACCAGCTAGAAATTTGGGGACTCCTTCAGCTACGCTCACGGTACACAGTACTTTTGTTTCACCGCAGATTGTGAGAACCGAACCAGGAGCAAAGCGAGTAAAATTTTGCTGAAAGCTAACGGGACGGAGTTGATAAGGTTGCCGACCGTCTGGACGCTGCCAAGCCATTGGAGTAGCCTCAAAATTTTAATATTAGGATACTGCCTTCAGATTATCCTTTCAGTTTGAGGTTTCGGTATTTTTAAACAACTATGTTAAGAATTTAGGGACTAGGGACTGGGGACTGGGGAAAAGTTCTATAGACTGTTAAGCAACAGAGACGAGATTAATAATACAGTGCTGCACCATTTCTGGTGACTGATCGCCATTAATCGTCAATAAGCGGCGGCGGCGATCGTAATATTCCAGTATGGGAATAGTGCGATCGTAGAATAATTCGACGCGGCGCTGTACAATTTCTGGTTGGTCATCAGGAAGAGAACGACCTAAAGCACGGCTGACCATAACCGCATGTGGTACTTGTAAATAAATTGCCCAGTTTAAATCTTGTCCTAGGTCATCTAACAAAAAATCCAGTTCTTCTGCTTGAAAAGCAGTACGGGGATAACCTTCTAACACCCAACCACGGTTGACATTAGGCTGCTTCAGCCGAGCTAGGATGAATTCAATAATTATTTCGTCTGGAACTAATTCCCCTGTTTGCACGTATGGTTGAGTGAGACGTCCCCAGTCAGTTAATTTCGCTATTGCTTGGCGCAAAATTTCCCCTGTGGCAATCAGAGGAATATCAAAATGTTCGCTAAGCCTTTGTGCTTGAGTGCTTTTTCCTGCTCCTGAACCTCCCAGAATGACCAATCTCACAACAATTCACTCCTAGTATCTCTGTCAATTTCACAACTGTCTTAATCTGTTTTGACAAACAAAAGGTAAATTTCACATCCGGACATTTCAGAAGTTTTTCAGAATCTTCCAGCCCGATCTCAGGTGTTTCCGGGATTTAAGCTTCCAGTTAGATGTTTTAATTTTGACCATCAATTGTAGAAGCAAGATGAAAAATTGAAAACGCAATAGCTCTTGACTTCAGTACAAACGTAGTGTTTGACTAAGAATGCAAATTGCAAAATCCACTACACATTCTTAAAAATAGCTTGATTATACAAGCAGGTTTACCAAAACTAACCTCAGAAAAAGCGCTTTAATTTGTTGTAACTTTTTGAACATTTATCTATGGTTGCCCAGCTAGAAACCCCAAGCGGAAATTCGACCCTTAGCTTACCATATGCTGTAGAGGGTCTCGTACAAGTTTTCACTAGTGCTCATCGTAACTTTTTTACTAGCGTTATGGCTCAGGCACTGAGAATTGCCGGTCAGGGTACGCCAGTGCTAGTAGTGCAATTCCTCAAAGGAGGCATCCGTCAAGGACACGAACATCCCATTCGGTTAGGACAAAATTTAGATTGGATTCGCTGCGATTTGCCTCGTTGTATTGATACACCACACCTCGACGAATCCGAAGCTCAAGCCCTACAAAAGTTGTGGCAACATACACAAAAGGTTGTATGTGAGGCTAAGTATTCTCTCGTTGTATTAGATGAATTAAGTTTAGCGATTAACTTTGGTTTAATTCCTGAAGCAGAGGTTTTAGCATTTCTGGCAAAACGTCCCTCTCATATCGATATCATTCTCACAGGGCCAGACATGCCAAAATCGATTCTAGATATAGCAGATCAAATCACGGATATTCGTCGCAGTCATCAACCTTAAACAAATAATCTGTTCAGGTTATCTTAGAAAGATTGTTGAAATTAGCAAAAAAAACGCTATTCTAGTAAATCGGTTTAAATTAGGGTTAGCGGCGAACTCGTGATTAAAAACGATATCTGGATTACTGAAAAGGCTCAAAAGGGAATGATTTCCCCCTTTGAGTCTACACAAATTCGTCACATTGAAAACTTACCTGTAATTTCATATGGTCTTAGCAGTTTTGGCTATGATATCAGACTATCACCTGTAGATTTCCGCATTTTTAGGCATATTCCAGGTACAGTCGTTGATCCCAAGAATTTTAATCCTGAAAATTTGGAATCAACAAAACTTCATAAAGATACCAATGGCAGCTATTTTATTCTTCCTGCCCATTCTTATGGTCTTGGAGTTTCTCTCGAAAAGCTAGAAATACCTGACAACATTACAGTCATTTGTTTAGGTAAAAGCACTTATGCTCGTTGCGGAATCATTGCAAATGTTACTCCAGCCGAAGCAGCTTGGCGCGGTTACTTAACCCTAGAGTTATCTAATGCTTCTAGTGCTGATTGCCGCATTTATGCGAATGAAGGAATAGTACAATTATTGTTTTTGGAAGGAGCAAATTGTGCTGTTAGCTACCAGGCACGTCAGGGGAAATATCAAGACCAGCCTGAAATTGTCACTCTTGCTCGGGTTTAAACTTCCATGTCAAAAATAAGAGTTTGCATTTCTTGCGATGTAAAGGAGATTTGTCGTGAATGTCAATCCTGACGGATACAGATTTGAAAAAGATATTATGTTATGACGAAGCGCAGTGGAATGATAATAAACCATTGTTAATTGAGCATGGTTCAGATGATTGTTTAACACCTATGGGCTATGACTTGAGAGTAGGTGGTTTTTACAAAACATTCATAGCTAAACCTAACCTTGACACCCTTGAAGAAGGAAAATCGGTTGTAATTAAGCCAGGAGACATAGCTTTAATCGGTACTTATGAAAGGTTAAGAATGCCCCAAGATGGTTCAATATCAGCATTGATATTGTCCAGAGTATCACAGGTTTCCAGAGGGCTATCTAACATATCAACAAAGGTTGATCCGGGTTGGGCAGAAGGTGAATTGTTAATACCAGTACAAAACTTTTCTAGAGATGTTATAGAACTTAAGCACAAAGAAAAGTTTTGTACAATCATTTTCTTCAAAAATGAATCTGCCGCGTCTTTATATAATTCAAAGTCAAGTCGTTTAAAATTCTTTCAACTCCTAGCTCAGACCAGTCGTAAATCCTTAAATAAGGATTTGCAGCTAGGTATTATATCGATATCTGTATATTCAATTTTTTTTTGGGATAGGATATTACTTTTTTCAAGATAAACCTAGTCTAATTGGAGCTATAGTAGCATTAGGAATAGCAGTCGAGAAAATAGTATCTGGAATAGCTGCAAGGATTATAGGTAGAAGATAAAAAAGATTTACCTCATATAAAAACTATTGTATATAAAATACTAAAGTGAATTAAAATTAGGAGATGAAATGTTTATTTTATCATTTTCAGCAATTTATCTTGCTCGTAAATAAATTCTTTTTTCATTGACAAAGCAATTTCTGCTTTTTGTAATTCCGTGCCCAAATACATTGCATGTTCAACTTGCAAGCCAGGACAATCTGCTGCTATTTGCTGATATAGTTTTTTTGCAGATTTACCTGAATAACAGTTAACTATTTCTCCTGAACCAGGAGTCATATGTTCTACTAAAATTTGATTATCTTGTACGATAATGACAAAACTGCCTGCGGGATCGGCGTAATCTCTTTGCTGATAAATTTGAGGATATTGAGATTGAATCACTTTTTCTGCATTTTCCCAACAGTCATCATAAATATGGGCGCTTTGACTAATGGTAATTAATGGCCCTATTTTCAATTGATGATAAAACCTTTGTATGATTTCATCTCGAATATGTCGTTGCAAAGCCCTTAATCCCATTGCATTAGCGGGCCAGGCAGAAAACATGTCATTGCTGCGAAAAGTCGCCGTTAAAGATAACTCATTATCTACTATTCTTACCCAAATATGATTCAAGCAAGGTGGACTGTCGTTACCATCCTTACTAACATCCCATAAAGACATTACCGCTCTGGCTGAATCAATATCTTGTCCTAAGCGTGAAATAACTTGTTCAATTTGGTCACGTCCGAACCAAGAACGTAACCTTTGACCGTATGTATATTTCACTCCTTCTTGTGTCGGCGAATCATCTAAAACTTGGGAAATATATTCTTGTAAAAAACTGCGGTCAATGGGCAAATAGTTCGGTTCTGGAAAATAAAAATCTTCTGGTTCCTCCGTGACAATTGCCACTAAATCAATTAATTCTTGCCATTGTCCATCATAACCAGTAGGTCGAATTGTTCCAGTTGTTTTAATGCGATGGATTATTTTTACCCAAGTTTCAGCGATGGTTTTACCTTCTATGCGATGTCCATAACGTTCTCCAGGTAAAATAGTTGGTTCAGCCTTTGGCATGGGATATTCTTTTTCTTCCCCCCAAGGTTCAAGAGTTTCTTGCTTTGCAAAAGTCCTCACAAAATCACAAGCTTCCGCGATTGATTTTGCTTCTTTAATTTCTATACATTCCCGCAATTTTTGTAGGACATTGGCTGGAATTACTTCATCAATATATCCAGGAATGCTAGAGCGAATTCTCCAACAAAATCGCCCGGTATCACACACTCCTTTCTCAAAGCCATGATTAAAAAAGTCCAATAAACAAGTCCCAGCACCCGCGTTTTTGTCTTCTTTTGTAGCGTTGAGAACAACTAAAAAACGAACGTGGGGGTTATTCAGTAAATTGCGAATTAATAAATTTATTCCCCTTGTAGGTGAATATAGCTGACCAACTACAGCATACTCTCGTGGCTGAAGGTGTTTGGCTATGGCCTGTTTTACCGTCCATCCTGTAATTACTGCTGTCTGTCCGGAACCGTAGATGAGTTGGTTGGGCTTATACAGCGCCGTGTACTGAAATTGGGTCACTTTACCCACTGCTGTGATTGCTTGACTTAAAGTCAAAAAAAATTACCAAATTATAATCACACCACAACCAGTAACGTTTATGCAAGGTCTGCTAAGGAGCTTAACAAGGTAAATGATGTTAAATCCTGGCAATTATTGGAGAAATGGTCTTTATTGGTCAAGCGTATACAAATTTAGACCTAGATAAATGCGATCGCCCTTATTACACATCTTATTTGCTTTACAAAATTTAACTGTATTGTTACAATTATTTACATAGATGCAATTATCTCATTCATTAGGAAATATCCACCATGCGTACAAACGGTGCAATTGTTGACGATCAGGGCAAGATGAACAATTTTGCGATCGAGCCAAGGGTTTATGTAGATGAGCAAGGCGATCGCACTGGCTTTACTCCCTACGCTGAATTGCTCAATGGTCGTTTAGCAATGATAGGCTTTGTGTCTTTAATTGCATTAGAAGTGTTTACTGGACACGGCATTTTTGGTCTTTTTGGAAACCTGTAAAAATTGAGCTTTAACATCACTGACGGCTGTTTTAGTAGATGTAGAGACGCAAAAATGTTGCATCTCTACATTTTTTATTTTCAATCTCAACATCTATTGAAATGTTTGGTCTTTTCTACTGCAAGTCGTGTGGTAGGAGCAATTCATGAATTGCTCCTACCCGTGACCCGTGTACCTCATTCAAACGAAAAGCACTAGAAATCTATAAAAGCTATCCGTTTGAGGGAGTATTTCTTTAAACTCAATAGATATAGTGATAGTGTTTTCTTGTGGATGAGAGGGTAGCAAAGCTAATCATGAGCAAAACGCCCAAAATTGACCGTCAAAGGGAGCATCAGGCGAATGAGCGTACATTTTTGGCTTGGTTAAGAACTTCAATTGCATTAATTGGTTTTGGTTTTGCTATTGCTCGGTTTGGTTTGTTTATGCGCCAGTTAAGTTTTACCCTAACGCAACAGGAAATGCCGCCACATCCTTTTTTTAACTCGGAAACTTTGGGTGTTAGTTTAGTAATTTTTGGTATTGTTACTATCGTTTTTGCAGCCTGGCGATATAACCAAGTTTTCTGGCAAATTGAAAGTGGTGATTATCAACCTATTCGGTGGACAGTTTGGATTATAGCTGGAATAGTAGTGGTATTTGGATTTTTCAGTCTACCTTTGCTGATTATGCGAAATAAAGTGTCTCCACCGCAGCGAGATTTAAATCAGCCCCTGTCTCGTAATTCTCGTTAAATGTCAAACTCTATTTATTAGGAAAAATAATATTGATAATTAACCGCAGAGTCATCATAATTCATAGATGAGAGAGAAATAATGTGTTTAATCAAGCACTAAAAATTGATATATTAAAGACAAGTGATAACAAGTAATTTTCCAGGTAATATTTTCAGGTGAAATATGGCTTTAACTGCTTCAACAATGTTACCCCTAGGGACTAATGCACCAGATTTTCATCTACTGGATGTAGTATCTGGCGAGATGATTTCGCTTTCTAACTTTGTCGATAAAAAAGCACTGCTAGTCATGTTTATTTGTCGGCATTGTCCTTTTGTGAAGCACGTTCAACAAGAACTAGCAAAGTTAGGAAAAGATTACTCACAAAGTGATTTAGGAATTGTTGCGATCAGTGCCAATGATGCTAATAACTACCCAGATGATGCCCCAGATGCTTTAAAGGCAATGGCACATGAACTTGGGTTTAAATTTCCCCTGTGCTATGACGAAAGTCAAGAAACCGCCAAGGCTTATACAGCGGCTTGTACACCTGATTTCTTTTTATTTGATGGCGATCGCAAACTCGTTTATCGTGGACAATTAGATGACAGTCGTCCTAGTAATAATAAACCTGTAACAGGTGCAGATTTACGCGCTGCGATTGAGGCGGTGCTAGCGAGCAAACCTGTAAATTCAGAACAAAAACCGAGTATTGGTTGCAATATTAAGTGGAAACCAGGAAACGAACCGAGTTATTTTGGTTAGTGGATAGTGGTTAGTGGATAGTGGATAGTGGTTAGTGGGAAATAATTAACAACTAACAGCTAACTACTAACTACTAACTACTAACTACTAACTACAAATCAATGATGAATTTCCAAATTGAGAATGTAGCATCCCAGTTGGACTTTTCCTGCCCATAATTCGTATTCTACCCGCAAATGTTCTGGCAATGGATGTCCTGTCAGTGTCAGATTACGGGTAAAGTTACGTAAGCGAATTGGCTGGTTGGGTTGCAGTGATTCAGCAGGCAACCAATAACGAGTGACACCATAAACACCCCGTTCCCAAAAATGACGATAACTCAACTGGGTGTTTCCTTGCATAGTCATAGTTACCCGGTAAGGGGAAATCTCTAGCCATAAGACTCTGGGACTACTAGGGTTTAACGCCTCTTTGCTGTTTTCTACAGGCGGTGCTGTCAACAGTAAATGAAAGCGATCGCGGTCTTTTTGATACAGTGTCGCAGCAGTTTCCACAACAGACCAGAGTGGCAAGTCTGTGGAAATCAATGATAGGCACACGGGCTTACGGTGGTGAGTCAGCATGGGAGCGATAAAGGCTAAAAGCTATGGAATGAAATGAAACCAAGATCGGAAGATTGGCAGGTGAGGATAAGCAAGTGCTTAGGCAGGCCAGTTTTGATAAGCTAGACAAATCAGATTAAAAACAGGTAGAATACCCGTCTATAAAGCTCTAACGGTGTTTTTCTACAGTTAGTTTTAGCTAATGATGCTTTACACGGTTCAAAGAGTTTGTTACCAGAGTACACAGAATCGCGCCTAAACTACTTTACGCCTTGAGAGAATCGCTGGTTACATTATAAAGACGTGAGAGTATTTGTAGGTGTGCAATGTGTGATATTCCTAAGTTTTTTGGAGAAAGGCTGCCATAAACAGATGCAAAGCATGGCTTTTTGTGAGAGAAGGGAAAAATAGCAACAGGTGGACATCAAACAGAGTCTTGGTGTATTTGAGTAATTTTCATACAACGGAAAGCGATACGATACTAGCGAGGAAGTAACTAGTAGCGGCGGAAAGCCTTTGCTGGCATTCAACTTCCGGTATAGTCACAAGTCAGTTTATCCTAATGTCGCCTTCTGTTATAACCGTAGAAACTAAAGAAAACGTTTCTCAAAATTTAATAATTCAACGGCCTGCTTCTGGGCTATCTTTACGAGGTCGCATCCGGGTTCCAGGAGATAAATCTATTTCCCACCGTTCTCTGATGTTAGGCGCGATCGCCCAAGGTGAAACCCAAATTCAAGGACTACTGCTAGGTGAAGATCCTTGCAGCACAGCTAGTTGTTTCCAAGCGATGGGGGCAGAAATTTCCCCATTGAATACAGAATTGGTACGAGTTAAAGGTATCGGTCTGGGAAATTTGCAAGAACCAGTTGATGTATTGAATGCAGGGAACTCGGGTACGACAATTCGGCTGATGCTAGGACTTTTGGCGTCTCATCCAGGACGCTTTTTTACTGTTACTGGCGATAGTTCTTTGCGATCGCGTCCTATGTCTCGTGTGGTTAAACCTTTACAACAGATGGGGGCAGAAATTTGGGGACGCAAAGGCAATTCTCTAGCACCTTTAGCAATTCAAGGACAAGCTCTTAAACCCACTCACTACCATTCTCCCATCGCTTCCGCCCAAGTTAAATCCTGCATTTTGCTGGCAGGTTTAATGACTGAGGGACAAACAACCGTCACTGAACCAGCCCTTTCCCGCGATCACAGCGAACGGATGCTAAGGGCATTTGGGGCAAAACTAGATATTGACCCAGAAACCAACAGTGTCACGATTACAGGCCCGGCTCAACTAGTAGGACAAACAGTAATTGTTCCTGGTGATATCAGTTCAGCCGCCTTTTGGTTAGTAGCTGGGGCAATTGTACCAGATTCCGAGTTGGTGATTGAGAATGTCGGCATCAATCCTACCCGTACAGGCATTTTAGAAGCTTTAGCAATGATGGGAGCAGACATTCAGCTTTTAAATGAACGAGAGGTGGCTGGTGAACCTGTAGCAGACTTGCGGGTGCGTTCTAGCCGCCTGCAAAGTAGTACTATTGCCGGCGATATCATACCTAGATTGATAGATGAAATTCCGATTTTGGCAGTAGCAGCAGTATTTGCCGAAGGAATAACTGTAATTAAAGATGCTGCGGAATTGCGGGTAAAAGAAAGCGATCGCATCGCAGTTATGGCGCAGCAGCTCAACAAAATGGGAGCAAAAGTTACAGAACTACCCGATGGTATGGAAATTACAGGTGGTACTCCTCTAGTGGGTACTGATGTTGATAGCCATACAGACCATCGTATCGCCATGAGTTTGGCGATCGCAGCTCTAGTTGCCACCAATACCACCACCATTCAGCGTGCAGAAGCAGCCGCTATTTCTTATCCAGATTTTATTCCCACACTGCAACGAGTTTGCAGCTAATTAAGACTGCGGTTTTCATTTATAGCTATTTTCAATTCAGTGAAATACAAACCTCACCCCCATCCCCTCTCCTTAGCAAGGAGAGGGGTGCCGCTAGGGCGGGGTGAGGTGTCACTAACCACTAAAGCCCAAATATCCCCGTGGTGTAATCATCCAATTTGCATGGGTGCGGGTATGAGAATTGCCAATTAATACTGTAGTTAGCATATCGACAGTAGTATCGAGCAATTTATCTAAAGTGGTGAGAGTGATTTGCTCATCTTGACGGTAAGCCGATCGCACTACTGCTACTGGTGTGCTGGGTTGGCGATACTTGAGAAAGATATCTCTAGCAATTATTAGCTGCTGGGTACGAGTTTGCGATCGCGGATTATATAAAGCTGTAACAAAATCAGCCATCGCTGCTGCTTCTAGGCGTTTTTCAATCGCTTCCCAAGGTGTAAGTAAATCGCTTAAGCTAATCGCACAAAAGTCATGCATCAACGGTGTTCCTACCCGCGATGCCGCAGCTTGCAAAGCGGAAATTCCCGGAAATATTTGGATATTCGGAGTTTTGCCATCCCAGCCGAGGCTTTGCAACTCTTCCAGCACCAAGCCTCCCATACCGTATATTCCACAATCACCAGAAGAAATAACTGCTACACTTAAACCCCAATTCGCCAACTCAATCGCCCGTTGCGCCCGTTGGCGTTCCTGAGTAATTGGCAAAGATTCTACTATCTGTCCCGGTCGCAGTAGGGGAGCAATTAACTCTATGTAGAGACTGTAACCAATCACCGCATCTGCACTGCTTACTGCAATCTGGGCAGCTGGTGTCATTTGTTCCAAGTGTCCGGGGCCAGTACCAACAAGTAAAATTTTTCCAGTTCGTCCGATGTATTCTTTTTCCGCTTGGGCAATTGCCACTGTCACTGCACCAGATTCACCCTGCAATCGGAAAATTTGTTTGGGAACGAAGAACCTCACCCCCCTCTCCGCCAGCGGAGAGGGGTTGGGGGTGAGGTGACAAGCAGCACATAAAGCCGCAGCTTCGGCAACACTGGGAGTTCCTACTTCTTGTTCAACAACTTGAGAAGGGTTAGGGACGGAAACTGTACGGAGTATTTCTGAACAGAAAGTTTTTAAAGGCCAATTTCGTTCTTGGCAAAGTTCCATCAAAGCAACTTCATCAGCTTTAATGTCGATAGTGGCAATTCCTGCGATCGCACTTTCTGCTAAGTTATTCGCTGCAAATACTTGCTGAATAGCCGCTGCTATCAATTCTCGTGAAGTTCCCCTCTCACAACCAACTCCCACCCACAATACACGTGGATGCCAGTGTACTTCGGGGAGTGGGAGAGTGGAGGAGGGGGAGAGATGTAGAGATGCGCCATGGCGCGTCTGGGAGTGGGAGAGTTTGGATGTAATCCAGATTTTGGCTTGTGGTGTTGCAGATTCACCGAACTCGAAGGGGTGTTTTGGAGGCAAATGGTTTTGCCACAGGGTTGAACCTGCTTCTTGAATCACTCGCACAACTTTACCGCGTGCCACAGCTGCACTGACGCCAGTCCAGTCACCTTCACCCCGACGCCAACCGAAGGGAACGCCCAGCATATCTACAGCTGGCAGTCCCAAACCAGTGGAAGCACCTGTTAAGACTGGTGTGGCATTAAGTTGTAAAGCTATCAACCTCGCTAATTGATCTGCACCACCTTGATGTCCGCTGCACAAGCTAATTACAAAACGTCCGGTCTCATCCACTACCACTACTGCCGGATCGGTAGATTTGTGTTGTAACAAAGGAGCAATCAGTCGCATCACTGCACCAGTCGCCAAACAAAAGACAAAAGCGCAGTGTGTCTGCCACAGGTTGGCTATATGATTTTTGAGAGAACCTGTGTAAAATGACGCATAAATATTTTCTTCAACAGTATTTTTCCTTAAAGATTCTGGAACCCAGAGGGTTGCAGCCTGATTTTGGCAAAGAACTTGTAGTATTTTTGCACCCGTGGGAGTGGTGGCGATGAGAGCGATCGGAGAAAATTCAGCTAAAAGCAATTTGGATTACCTATTGGCTGACTGATATCTTGTACCATTTCGATTAGGAGAGCCAGAGGCTCTCAATTCTCGTTACCAGGTTCAACCTGGTAACGAGGGTTTGGAAGCTTTGCCTGGTGGCTGTTGCAACTGCTGCAAGATGTAAACTGACAAACTGGGGCAGTGCTGCCAATTAATGATTCTCTCACGCCATCATCACGGATGATATTCTGAAGGCTATTTTCTCATCCCTCAAGCCTGCAAAAGGTCATTTTTTGTCTACCCGTTCCTTTGATGGCGGTTGGGGATTTGGATGAGCAACGCTACAAGAGGCAGGGATTGCTCCGCGATGAATCAGCGCGCCTACAGTTTCCAGTCGAAAACCCCAACCCTTGGGTAAATTTTCATCGCCATCGTTTTGTCCCAAGTCTACATAGATGCGCGGAGGCACGAAATATTTCAGATCCTCAACGTCTATTAACTCATCTGCTTTTTGAGCGATCGCATCTATCGCATGGTCAATGCCATCCAGCTGATGATACTGTCAGTGCTCAGTTGATATCAAAATATCTTGACAAAAAGATAAAAAATTGCAAAAATCTTAATATTAAGTTTCTTGATATCAAGCTAAATAAGACAGAGGGTTTCAAAATGAGCGGACGAACGGTTTACCTGCTAGCGGCACTTGCAGGCGGGGCGATTCTACCAGTTCAAGTTGCGCTTAACACGCTGTTGCGGCGGTACATTGGTGAACCGATGCAGGTTACTTTTGTTTCATACCTGGCAGGGACACTAGCATCACTCGCGATCTGCTTCGCCGCGCGGTATCCGTTTCCTGCTTCGGCTTCCTTAGCTCAAACCTCCTGGTGGATGTGGATTGGTGGGTGTTTGGGCACGTCGTATGTCTGGTCAACAATTTTTACAACACCCAAGATCGGAGCCGCGCTTGCACTTGCATTAACAATCGCGGGTCAGATGATTGCCGCACTGTTTCTTGATCACTATGGTGCGATCGGGCTTGCAAGATATCCAGCCAGTCCAATCCGAATTGCCGGAGTAGTCCTGGTGATACTGGGCGTTTCGTTCGTCGCGTATGCCAAGCGGTGATTGAATGACAACTTAAACCCTACCAGCACCAATCCCATCCTGTCAATACAAATCGAGCGCAAAGTCACGAGCAATTATCCAATACCAGACTAAAACGAATAAGTATTTAGAAGGACTGGAGATCAGCTATGCAGAAAGATTCGATTGCAAAGTCTCTTCCTGATTTGTTGCGAGAGCAAGCGCAAGCTCGACCCGATGGCGAAGCAATCATCTGTCATGATGAATGTCTGACTTACCGAGACCTTACCAAAATCAGTTCGCGTTTAGGTTCGTATCTTCTGCATCTTGGTGCAGATGTCGATGAATGTGTAGGTATTTTCCTTGAGCCGTCCCTTGGATTGATTGCTGGAATTTGGGGCATTCTGTTCTCAGGCAGCGCATATCTGCCATTATCGCCAGAATATCCTGAGGACCGATTGAGATATATAGTCGAGGATGCAGGCATCAAAATTGTTCTTTCACAGGAAAAGCTGCGTATTAGGTTGGCGGAACTGTTACCCCTAGGGACGCGAATTGTTACCCTCGAAGAAGCCGAGAAGTTTGAGATACCCCCCGGTATCAATGAACAGGATAATCTGTGCAAGCATCTGCGTCCGGATAACTTAGCTTATGTCATTTATACATCGGGAAGTACGGGAAAGCCAAAGGGCGTGATGATTGAACACCGCAGTATCATTAACCAGATGAATTGGATGCGAGCTGTTTGCAAGTTGGATCAGAACAAAGTTGTTTTGCAAAAAACACCCATGAGCTTTGACGCAGCACAATGGGAGATTCTTGCATCCTGTTGCGGTAGTAAAATTGTCATGAGCCGCCCCGGAGCTTATAAAGATCCAGAACAATTAATTGAGACGATTATCCAATATGGTGTTACGACTCTGCAATGCGTTCCGACGCTGCTACAAGCGCTGCTCGACACCGATCGATTCCACAATTGTCAATCACTCACACAGATCTTCAGCGGCGGCGAAACTCTGTCAAAAAAACTTGCGCTACAATGCCTCGAAGCGCTGCCACATTGCGACTTAACGAATCTCTATGGTCCAAGCGAATGCACGATCAATGCTTCCGCTTTTAAGGTTGATAAAAGCATGATTGCTAATTACCCTGAGACGATCTCGATCGGCACTCCCGTTCACAACACTCAGTTTTACATTCTCAACGACCGTCAATCGCTAGCACGGGTTGGAGAAACTGGTGAACTATACATCGGGGGCGTTCAGCTTGCGCGTGGATATTTGAATCGACCAGAGTTGACTCAGGAAAGATTTGTCAACGATAAGTTTTCGACGAGTGGGAGTGGCAAACTATACAAGACTGGCGATTTAGCTTATTGGAACACAGATGGGACGGTTCAGTTTGTTGGTCGGGTAGACAATCAGGTAAAACTGAGAGGGTTTCGGATTGAACTCGACGAAGTAAAGTTGGCGATTGAGCAGCATGACTGGGTGAAGAACGCAGCAGTTATCGTTAAGAAAAATTCCCGTACCGGGTACCCGGATTTGATTGCCTGCATTGAATTGAGTCCGAAGCAAGCGGCTTTGATGGATCAGGGGATCCACGCAGAGCACCATCTGTCCAAGAAAAACAAGCTTCAGGTCAAAGCTCAATTGTCGAATCTCGGATATCGGGAAATCGACGACAACAACAGCAAGATGGTGGTCGATCTTCCAGGTAAAACACCAACCCAGGAACAGCAACGATTGGTGTTTGCTCGGAAATCCTACCGTTTATTCGAGGGGGGCGCCGTCCGGAAAGCTGATATTGTGCAGTTGCTGGATAGATCGGCGACTAGTGCTGAAACCTCCAGTTTGCCTGGGTCTCGACACCTGGATACGTTGAACCTCACAGAATTAGGTCAGATTTTGAGATATTTCGGTTCGTTTCACAGTGATGAACGTCTATTGCCCAAGTACGGTTACGCATCACCGGGTGCATTGTATGCAACGCAAATGTATCTCGAATTAGTCAACTTTGCTGGCTTGAAGCCTGGTTACTACTATTACCATCCGGGACACCATCAATTAGTACTCCTCAATGAAATAGATGGTACAGAACAGAGACGAATTAGAATCCACTTCATTGGAAAGAAAAAAGCGATCGAGCTGGTTTATAAAAACAATATCCAGGAAGTACTCGAAATTGAAACGGGTCACATGCTGGGCCTATTTGACCGGATTCTTCCGGCATATCGGCTGAGTATCGCTGATGCTGGTGATATGCCTGCTGTCAAGGACAGGCTGGTATGTTCAGACGAAGACTATTATCTGGGCACTTTTGAGCTGGTGTCTCAAGTCAGGTCATTGTCACCCGAATTGGTTGATATCTATGTGCAAAGTCATCCTGGAAAGATTGCTGATCTGCCTGCGGGTCAATATAAATACAAAGACGGTCGCTTGGAAAAAATCTCAGACGACCTGATTCTGAAGTCCCATGTCATCGCCATCAATCAGCTGACTTACGAACAGGCAAGTTTTGGAATCACAATAATTGGTAGAAGCAGCCATAAATGGGCAAATTACGTTGCGCTTGGCAGGAAGCTTCAACATCTTCAGATGAACAATCAAAATCTGGGGCTATTGTCCTCTGGATACAGTTCCGAGACTGGCAACGATCTTCCTTCAGCAAAGCGGATAACCAAGATACTAAGCGCCAGTCATGAAGAACCGGGACCTTCTTACTTCTGTGTTGGGGGTCGCATCAGTCATGAGCAGTTGATCAGCGAAGGAATGAAGGAAGACGCCGTTCACATGAAAGGTCCGGCAGAGTTGCTCAAAGAGGATATCCGCAACTTTTTGCCGGATTACATGTTGCCTAACAAGATTGTAGTCATGGACGAATTACCGCTTACTCCCAATGGCAAGATCGACGTTAAAGCACTGGAAGCGTCAGACAAAGTGAATATTGAAATGGACGAACGTCCCATCATCACCCCGCGTACAAAGACCGAACAGCGAATCGGCGAGATTTGGAAGCAGGCAATGAAGTGGGATTTGGTTTCGGTGCAAGACGATTTTTTCGAGTCCGGCGGGAACTCACTTCTAGCTGTGGCAATCATCAATAGGATTAACAAAGAGTTTCATTGTACCTTGCCGCTGCATGCCATTTTTGAAGCTCCAACCATTGAGAAGCTCGCTCATAAGGTTGACGGAGATGAAGTTGAACGTTTCTCGCGTCTAGTCTGTCTATCGTCCACGGGAGAAAAATATCCCGTCTTTTGCTGGCCTGGGCTCGGAGGCTACCCAATGAACTTAAGGTCGCTGGCAAACACAGTAAATATCAATCGACCCTTTTACGGTATCCAGGCACATGGAATCAATCAAGGCGAGAAGCCATTTTCATCCATTAGTGAGATGGCTGCAGAAGACATTAAGGAAATAAAACGGATTCAACCCACTGGTTTCTACACGCTTTGGGGGTATTCCTTTGGAGCGCGGGTGGCCTTTGAGGTTGCTTATCAGCTTGAACAGTCCGGTGAACATGTGGAAAATCTCTTTTTGCTCGCGCCGGGATCACCAAAGATCCGAACTGAGAACGAAGCGCTTTATGGCAATCAACCTGTCTTTGGCAACAAAACCTATGTGACAATTCTGTTTTCAGTTTTCGCAAGTAGTATTACCGATCCTGCATTGGAGGAGTGTTTGAAGGTCGCGAAGGATGAAGACAACTTCGCGTCATTCATTTGCTCAAGATATAAGAACCTTGATTTGGAACTGGTGAAACGCATCATTAGAATCGTACACCAGACCTATGAAGCCAAGTACACATTCCGCGAACTTGCTGAACGGCAGATAGCTGTGCCCATTACTATTTTTAAGGCGAAGGGTGATGATTACTCGTTCATTGAAAGCCACAGTGAATACTCTGAAAAGCCTCCGACGGTCATCAACCTCGAAGTTGATCACTACAGCATGCTAAAGATTACAGGCATCAGTGAATTGGTGAGGGCAATTCACTACCATCTGGGTGTCGATAGTAAGCCTGAAAAAGAAGTTGTGCTTCAGTGAAACATTAGGCTAGGTGGCAATGTAACAACTCGAATTGACACTCTCCGCACTTATAGGGCGGAGAGTGTCAAACTTGATCGCTACTCCTCAAACGAAATTAGAAGCTTGTGCAACAATTGAGCAAGAAGTTTGCGCTCCGCTTCCTCTAAAACAATTAGGAGACGATGCCCATTGGCAACATGAGCCTCAACCGCTTTTTCAATCACCTTGAAACCTTGATCGGTCAACTGAATTAGCATCCCTCGGCGATCGTTTGGATCAGGAATGCGCTTCACAAGGCCAGCTTGTTCTAAGCGATCCACCCGATGCGTCATCGTACCAGATGAAACCATCAGAGCGTTAAACAGATCCGTTGGCGAAAGCTGATAAGGCTGTCCTGAGCGACGCAGGGTAGCCAGCACGTCGAATTCTCCAGGATTTAGCCCAAACTCGGAAACCGTTTCTTGAATCGAGTGATCGAGGTGTTTGGCTAGCCGTGCTATGCGTCCCATCACACCCATTGGTGATGCATCGAGGTCAGGACGCTCACGCTGCCATTGCCCCAAAATTTGATCGACTGGATCGGCATTCATTGAATTGACTCACCTAAAAACCTTAAATTAAGCATCTTAACATCAAGATAAATACTAAAATCTTGATAATGAGTATCTTGATATAAAGATAAAAGCTATGAAGACAGCTACTGTTCGCCTGTCCAATATTCTCCTGACTGCTCTAGCGCCGATGACCTGGGGAACGACTTATGTTGTGGCAACTGAACTCCTGCCACCTAACCATCCGCTATTGGTGGCTGCCTTACGATCACTGCCGATCGGTATTCTGCTAACAGCATGGTTGAGGAAACTGCCTAAAGGTATTTGGTGGTGGCGTATTTTGCTCTTAGGTAGCCTCAATATCGGAATCTTTCAAGCGCTGTTATTTATAGCTGCTTATCGCCTTCCGGGTGGTGTTGCTGCAACAGCAGGCGCGATCCAGCCTCTATTAGTCGTATTGTTTTCCTGGATAATATTGAATGAAAAACCATCTAAGCTATCTATCGTAGCGGCGATCGCTGGCTTTGTAGGTGTGGGATTGCTGGTTCTCGACTCTACTGCGCGCCTTGATAGTGTCGGTATTGTTGCCGCAATCGCTGGAGCCGCAACAATGGGTCTAGGAACGGTACTAGTCAAACGGTGGAAACGCCCAGTTTCTCTACTTGTCTTTACAGCATGGCAGTTAGCAGTTGGCGGAGTCGTTCTGTTGCCAATCGCCCTAGTGATTGAGGGGCCAATAACTGATTTCTCTACAACTAACCTATTGGGCTTCTTTTACCTGGGCTTGGTCGGTACTGGAGTTGCTTATGCGCTTTGGTTCCGGGGAATTGATAAACTCAAAGCATCGGCTGTTTCATATCTAGGGTTGATAAGTCCTGTAGTAGCAACACTAATTGGATTTGTCTTACTAGATCAAGCATTTACGCCAATTCAACTTATTGGGATTGCGATCGTTTTGATGAGTGTTTTGATCGGACAACGAACTAATCAATTACCTCAACGCTCATCTAAGACTTTCAAATCACGGCTCAAAAAATAACTGTCTTGACGAGGTTGAGGAGGTGTTAATTAAACGGCTTAATTATGGGCAATTTACCGGACACTCATTATATGATAAATCCTGTAACACATTCCCATTTCAAAACTTGCCTTGATTCTAACTTTTCTCAAATCTTTTCGCTTTTTGCAAGCAAGATGAATCTAAGTTCCAGCAGACCTTGGCAGATTACCATCAACTTATGCCTTTTCCCCTTCTTCTGCCAAGTTACTCCCGTACTTGCCGAGCAGTTGGTGCCATCAGATCAATTCTTAAATTCTGCTAGTGCTGGAATGCCCTCTCTCAACCAAGTAAGCAGTGTTGATCAATTTACTGATGTGCAACCCACCGATTGGGCATTTCAAGCACTGCAATCTTTAGTTGAGCGATATGGCTGTATTACAGGTTATTCAGATAGCACTTTTCGTGGTAGCCGTGCTTTAACTCGTTATGAATTTGCAGATATCTTAAATTCTTGCCTAAATCACGTCAACGAACTGATGGCAACTAAAGTTGCCGACAAACTAACTCAAGAGGATTTAATTACACTACAAAAACTACAACAGGAGTTTGCTGAAGAATTGACAACTTTGCAAGGAAGAGTAGATACTCTGGAAGCTCGCACTACCCAAATAGAAGCCAATCAGTTTTCTACAACTACAAAGCTATCAGGTCAAGCCATCTTTGCAGTGAATGGAGGAGCATTTGAGGGTGATCGCATTGTCAGCCCCACAGGTGCAGAGATCACTAGAAACGACCCAAATATTACCACCCTTTACCGTGTTGTCTTAGATTTAGACACCAGTTTTCATGGTAGCGATCGGCTAAAAATTCGTCTTGATACTGGCAGCAACGGTAGTCATGATAACGCGGCTGGGGTTTTAGAGCCTTTTTTTGGCAGTGTTTTAGACTTTTCAGTAAAACCACCTAGCGATGGCAATATTGGCGTAGATAGGCTGTATTACACTTTCCATCCAACTCAGGACCTTACAGTCTCTCTCGGTCCTAATATTCGTACTACAGACTATGTAGATCGCAACAGTTACGCCTATCTTAGTTTCCGAGACTTTACCACCCAAGCATTTATCAACAACTTTATTCTCTTTCCTATTAATGGCCCCAGTGCTGGAGCAGCAATTGATTGGAAACCCAAAGCCACACCTTTTAGCATACGTGCTGTTTACGCAACAGCAGATGCAGAAAATCCTAGCAATCAAGGGCAAGTTAGAGGTTTATCCACGTTTATTCCACTGCTTTACTCTACCAATGCAGGCGATCGCGGTTTATTTGGTGATACCTACCAAGGTCTAGTTGAATTTGAATATGCTCCTTCTAAAATCCTTGCTGTACGCCTCCAGTATAGTGGCGGGTATGTCTTGAGTAACCACTTTGATGTATTTGGAGTTAATTTTGAATTCGCACTTTCAGATAAGTTGGCGGTTTTTGGTCGTTATGGCTACGGTAATTACAGTAACACTACCTTCGGTGATCTCAATCCTCAATACTGGATGGCGGGTATTGCATTCCGAGACTTATTGAAGCCAGGATCTTTATCAGGTATTGCAGCCGGTCAGCCCTTTATTGAAGGTAATATTGGTAACGCTACTCAAACTAACTTTGAAGCATTTTATAACCTACCGATTAATGACCATATTCGAGTGACACCCCTAATTCAAGTCATTACCAATGCTGCTAATCAAGATACTAACGACACTATTGTGACAGGAACGCTAAGAACAGTGTTTTCTTTTTAGCCAAATATCTTGGCACTGAAAGTAAGTGTCCCACTTACAGTAGACCGAAAAGTTTTGCGATCGCTCTGGAGCAGTAGCCTAATATAGCTGATTTTTGTCTAAGTATACTGCATTTTTGAATACAATTTAACGGTATCGTAAACTACTATTTTTTAGTGATCGCAGAACTTTTCGGTCTACTGACTTTTTAAAGATGTCTAATAGTGCTAGCACGCTTGTCCATAGACTGAACAGTTGGTTTAACCAACTATCGATTTGTAAAATGCGTAAGTCCTATTCCATTGCGATCGCCAAGAGTTATCAAAATTCACAATGCTAAACATGCAATAAAAGGGACTGGGTATTAGGTACTGGGGACTGGGAAAGATCCCTGAAATAATTCTTTCCTAATCCCCAATCACTAGTCCCAGGGCTGTTTCATTCTCTGGAGAAAAAATAGATTAATCCCTTCCCACCCAGAAAATATCTGTATAAACGTAGACGCGCCTTCTTCGGCTTGCCGCAGGCTACCACGCTCGTACGCAAAGAACACAAAGAATTTAAGAGGTTGGAGGAATTTAGATTTTTGCTTTTTAGAATGAAACGGCCCTGCAATCACTAGTCCCTAGTCCCCAATCTCCAGTCCCCTTTAATTTAAAACCCCATATTTATTTTCTCTTACAAAACATCTGTAAGGGGTTTGTTGGTTGCTTGGAACTAGATTGAGAATCCTGAAACTGCTCCTGTGGAGGTTGCTGAGGGCTTTCTGTAGCATTTTGGGCAATGCCTTTGATAGCTCCACGATAAATCAGCGATCCCACCGTTTCTAGCCGAAAACCCCAACCTTTTGGTAAATTTTCATCGCCGTCGTTTTGTCCCAAATCTACATAAATACGCGGCGGTACAAAGTATTTTAATTCGCTTTCCCCTACCAGACTATCTGCTTTTTCAACGATCGCATCGAAAGTACGATCAAATTCTTCGTAACTGTTGTACTGCTGTTGCAATTGTGATTTTACAAATTCCATAAATTGGCGAACAGCCGACAATCTGGGATCGTCTTGAGGCTGAGGATTAGGTTCAGGACTGGGTTGTTGAGGAGAAGTAGGATTACTATTCGCACCTTGTTTTGCAGGAACAGAAGGATTTTCAGGCAAAGGTCGAGGTATAGGCATTGGCCTGGGTACAGGTTGAGGACTAGGAATGCCAATACCCAATTGCCTGAGAATCAAAGGCTCTAGATATCCAAACATTTTGACTTGCGCTTGAACAATTTTAGGATTGTTCATTGCATGGGTGCGCGGAAGTAATGTGCGAAAGGCACGGCGAAGTACTTGAGATAGTTTAAAAGGAGGAAATGGGATACTGTTGGGGTCAATTGTTTGTCCATGCTGAACCATTAGCACATCTAAAGGTGGCAAATCAGCTGGTACTACTGGCATCTGAATATTAAAGGCTTTAAATTGCGGGTTGTCGCTTTTGAAGCTGAGAATATTTTCGCGTCTGATATTCTGGTATTCTTGGAGTTTGAGAATCTCCACTGCCTTGTCTTCATCACCATCCAACAACAAAGTCAAACCCTGTTTGTTGAAAGGATAAACAGGTGTATTCAAGCTGATATAAATGAATTCAGCGCAATAAGCTGTATTTTCTGGACGATAAAAGAATTCTAGTGCTTCTTGGGAACCAAGACTAGCAAGAGCACAATTTTTCAAAAACTCCTTTAGTGTAGGGCGATCGCAAACACGAGTAGGATCGCCGCCATTAAAATCGTTGGCAGCAAATTGAACAAATGGGTTGATCAACGCCATCCAGCAAATGATGCTATCAGTGTAGCCACGAGATTGCTCTTTGGTGACAAAATCAGGAAAAACCAGACGTTGAGCCACAGCAACGAACCCATTGTCTCCATACATCCCATTGTGGTAACTGTCTGGTTCGTTAAAGCTAGCAAATGTCTTCTCTCCTGTAAACCTTTGTGCTGGTAAAATCGCCCCCGAGTGATGTCCCTCGTTTTTGATGAAAATTTCCATCAAATCATACTGTTCTTGCTCGTTGGGAGGCCAGCGCAAGTCAATAATTGTGCCGTAGCGGTCTTTGTGGTATTGATAAGTGCAGACCAAAAGACCATATGCATCTAGAAACTTCAAAATATCCTCGTGTCCGGAGATTGTGTTTCCTTGAGGATCGTAAACTTGCTGTTCGTCGGAAATACCAATAAACCCTGGAACTTTGATAGTTTCGATATTTAGCAGTGTCTCATCATCCACAACAACCAGCTTGTGGAACAACTGCTTCATATCCTTAACCGCCGAACTTCCGCGATCGTCTGGGCCCTTAATGCCATTGAAAATATTTAAATCTACTTCTTCAGGCGATCGCAACGGCAGGCGATCGCTGGTTTCTGGAAAACTCTGACTTTCGCTCATAATTTTATATTTAGTAGGTCGGCACAAAGAGTATTTTTCGTGATGACTGTTAGTAGGTGGTAGTAAATACAACCATCAACCAACAACAAAGTTTATTTGCTAACTACTGATTAAAGCTTTGACAGTAAAAACTCTCAAGGCTCTTGTTCACCTTGCTGGCCATTCTTGCATGTACTCAAGATAAAGTCTCAATTTTTACTTTTTTTTTAAATATTTTGTCTGGAAAATTTTCTATAAAAATACTTAGTAGCGAATTTACTAATACCGCAACGTTAATTAGCTGTAAGCTTTCAATCTCCTTTTGAAATCCAGTTGGAGTGAGCCATGCATTTATCATTGCCTACACCAAATTTTAGGAGAACTCAGGCGGTGCGGTCTTGGACACTCTTGCCAATCCAGAGAGCTTTTTTGCTATTCTGCTCTTTTATGTTTAACCTTTCCCTATTTTTTATTCAGGGTGGCCATTGCTCACCCTCATTTTTTGGGATTTGTTAAGTTTTATAATAATTGTGAATTAGTATTAAACGAACTATAAAGGACACAAAGGGAACACAGGCAGAGATGATACAAGGAGTAGCTTTCAAAACACAGTTACAAATTCATTGGGTAAGTTTTATAGCAGACTTCCTATTGGCGGGGATGGTAGTAGGGCCACTTGCTGCTCCTTTTCTTGCTGCATCAAAGTTGCCAGTGTTACCTATGATTGCGGATATTATATATTTCATGGGTCGCCATGTATGCCCGCAACCCCAGATGGGAGTAGCTTTGGCAGCACCCTTTATTATGGCTGTGTGTATGCGTTGTTACGGTACGGTGGCGGGTTTGTTCCTGACTCGATTAGTGTATGGCATGACAAAAGGTAAAGGTTTTTACTGGCTGCATCAGTACGGTTGGAGTGGTGCGGCGCTTGCCAGTGTGTTGATGATGGCTTATGCATTGGAATTGGCAGCAGAAGTTTTGGACTGGTGGAGTTTTAATAATTATGTTGTGACTTTGTTTGGGTTGGTTACAGGTTTGGCTTGGGGGTTATTTACGATGCCGATATTGCATGGAGCAACCCCCTCTGGGCAGAAATGGGGAATGGGGACTGGGGATTAGGGCTGGATAGTGATTAGTTGTTGTGTTGATTGTTAACAAGGTGTAAATGTCTGTTGGGCCTAAATATAGCGTTATTTTTCCTATTAGCCTGGGTATAACTTTGTTGCTTGCTGGTTGCAACAACAGCAAAGTTTCTCAATGCCAGCAACTAATTGGGGTTGTTAATGAAGGAAATTCTCTTCTAGAGACAAATAAAGTTACTCAGGTGTCAACAAGCTTGAAACTAGCTCAGGATTTGGAAGCTGTCACTAAAAAGATTGAGGAACTAAACTTAGAAGACCCCAAACTTCAAGACTTTCAAACCCGTTTTGTTAAGGTATTTATAACTCTCAGTCAAAACATTAACAAGGCAGGTAAGGCTCTTGGTGCAGCAAAGACAGCAAAAGCTACAACAGTAGGTAGAGAGAGGATGCAAAAGGCGAGAGATGAAATAGACGCTGCCCTGAAAGCAGCCGAAATTGCAGGCAAGCAATCAGATGTTTTAGCAGCACAGATAAATAAGTATTGTAGTCAGCCTGAATAGTGCATCATTGCAATTCGCACAAAGCCCACTCCTGAAACACCAATTTAGTAATCTTCAAATCTGGAAGGGAAGAAGGACAAAAAAATTTAAAAGTCAAAAGTCAAGATTCTAAGGCGTGATTTTTGACTTGATACTTTTGATTTCTCGAAGGGTGTCTCCCCCCACTCCCTCTCCCACACCTGACATGGAGTTTAGTAGCGGTACTTCCTTTACAGGAAATTCAACAGTTTTTAACCTTGCAGCTATTTGCTCACGAGATTCTGTGAACTGCCGTACCAAAGAAGAATCTACACCTAAAAGAGCGATCGGTCCTCGCAGCCGAGTCTTGCTGCGTTAACAATTCATTTCTGGAACAGAACCACGACAAGATGAAATCTATAACTATAGTCATAAACAGAGCAAAATTCCAAAACAGCAAATCTGTTCTAGGAGAGTAGCTTATTTTGTGGTTATGGCTATACTAAGTGATTGATACACCTGCCTTCCCAGCAATACCAGCATACATATTCAGTTTTTATGTAACTGATTTTCTAGTTTCGGGCAACAACCACAGTCAGATTTGAGTTGTTTGATTCCTCAATCAACTAAATTTATAAACAGAGGGAAGACACAATCATTCACACACATATTCTAAGGAAGCAGTGATGAAAGCAGAACTGATTGAATTAATAGCCAGGGTAATACCGGTTTTGCAAATCAATATGCGTTGGATGACTTGGAATTTATTTCTGGCATTTATACCTTTAGCTTTGAGTGTTTGGTTGTTTCGCATCAAACGCGGACGCTCTTGGGTTTGGTGGCTGGGATTTATAGTTTTCTATGCTTTCTTACCAAATGCGCCTTATCTGTTAACCGATGTGATTCACCTGATCGACGATGTCCGCACAATTCAATCTGTGTGGATGATTACCTTGGTGTTAATTCCTTTGTATTTACTAGTAATTCTGGCTGGTTTTGAAGCCTACGTCATATCTTTAATTAATGTGGGATACTACTTGCACCGCATAGGTAAGAGTCAATGGATTGTCTGGGTGGAAATGATTACTCATGCTTTATGTGCTGTTGGTATTTATTGGGGTAGGTTCTTGCGTTTTAACAGTTGGGATTTCGTTACTCAACCAGATGCTTTACTAACTAGAGGTGTAGAAGAAATTTTAGGCAAGCAGCCCCTAGTAATTATTGCTATTACTTTTGGTATACTTGTTGGCTTGTATTGGCTGATGAAACGAGTAACTTTAGGTTTTGTTAGGCAAGCAAACAAGGGTATAGCGATTAAATCACAACCGATCAATTCCAACACCCATAATGCTGGTTAATTCAGATAAATAAATGTATTTATCGTGGAGACTGTTAGTGGTTGATGGTTGATGCTTGGTTGTAAAAACAACCAACAACTAACCCTTCAGTTCAAAGCCATCTACGTCTGTACCTACCTTTTCCTCCATCTCAAGAGAGGACTTAAGGTAGGTATTTTTTTATCAAAAGAAAGATGCAGACTCACAAAAAAGAATTTGAAATTAATCTAGATCGATCAGCTTTAATTGACGTGGATAGGAATTTAAAATATGCCGCTATTGTCGATTGATGAACTCAAGTTTTTAGTATAAAATGCTCAAAATCCTTGTGTTTCTCTGTACATGCCCACGCAAAAAGTAGGGCCAGAAACTCGCCAGAACCCAATTCGCTTCAAAAATTTAATTCGTGAAGCAGAGCAAAGCTTGACTGAAATGGGGATGGACGACACTGAAGCAGTAGAGTTACTCCAGCAAGCTAAAGAACTTGATACGAATGAATTTTGGCAAAATCAAGACGACGGTTTGGCAATTTTTATCTCGCCAAATGTGTTTCGCTACTACCAACTCCCGATGGAGTTTCAAGAATTAGTAGTTGTTAGCAATCAATTCCACCTCAAGCCACTGGTGCATCTCATCAACAATGATGGACGGTTCTTAGTCCTGGCTCTCAGCCAAGATAATGTCAGATTCTTTGAGGGAACACACTACAGCATCCAAGAGGTAGAGGTGGAAAATATGCCTAAGAGCCTAGATGAAGCTCTCCTCTATGACGAGACTGCCAAAGAGGGGCAGCGGCGAATTGGGACATCCAGAGGGGGAACTGCCAATCCTTCTTCGCAGCCTGGTGAATTTCACGGACAGGGTAGCCCCGACAGAGACGAACACCAAAAAGACATCCTGCAATTCTTTCACGCCATTGATGACGCATTACACGAAAAACTACGGGATGAAAAAGCACCTTTAGTGCTGGCTGGAGTTGAGTATCTCTTTGCTATTTACAGAGAAGCTAATTCTTACAAACATCTGCTGGAGGAAGGTATTCATGCCAATGTAGACATTATCAAGCCGGAAGAATTACACGAGCAGGCTTGGCAAATTGTGGAACCCATGTATACTCAATCGCATGAGGCTATTATGGAGCTTTACCAGCAAATTGCTGGGGAAGGTACTGGTAGAGCCTCTAGCGATCTCAAAGAAATTGTTCCCGCTGCTTATTTTCAAAGAGTTGATTATTTGTTAGTGCCGATAGGGCAGCAGGTATGGGGTGATTTCGATCCAGAGACAATGACTGTAGATTTACACCCAGAACCAGAGCCTGACGACCAGGATATGTTGGATTTTGCTGCTATTTATACACTCCTCAATGGTGGTGCAGTTTACATCGTTAAGCCAGAAGAATTACCAAATGGTGTACCAGCAGCAGCAATTTTCCGATATTGATTCTTCCAGAGGTGTTGTATAAAGTTAAACGTGCTATATACAACACCGTTTATGAAGAGCATTAGTTCGTTTATTACTCAATCTCTAATTGGTTTAGCTATTTTAAGCGGAACAGCTATATCTACTACATCTGTACGAGCTGAAGTTATCACCGGACAATCAGGCAATGTGCGAGCAGAAATCTCCTACGAACAACCACAGGAATATCAGTATAAAAATGTGCAGATAAAAATTGTTCGGGAGGGTAAAACCGTCTTAGATCAAAAGTTGCCTCAAGACAGCGAATACGATCGACCTATAGGTGCTTTGTTAGATGAAAACGATCGCGATAAGTTGCCAGTGCTAGACGTGGACGGTGACAAAGAACCAGAAGTAATTGCCGATTTCTTTACTGGTGGAGCGCACTGTTGTACTTACTCACTGATTTATCGCTATGATGCAAAAACCAAGCAGTACAAAAAAATTCGCCATGAATGGGGTAATGGTGGCTATCGACTTAAAGATTTAGATAAGGATGGGCTACCAGAGTTTGAAAGTCGAGACGATCGCTTTGCCTATGCATTCACAGCCTATGCTGCTTCTGGTTATCCGTTGCAAATTTGGCAATATCGCCAAGGCAAGATGATAGATGTTACCCGCCGCTATCCCAAATTAATTTACAATCATGCCTTTGAGCTATGGCAAACTTTCTTATCAGCGCGGAAACAAGGAGATAACGGCAAGGGGTTTTTAGCGGCATACTTGGCAGATAAATATATGCTCGGTCAAGGACAAGATGGTTGGCAGAAAGTCAAGCAAGCTTATAAAGGACGCGATCGCACTCGATACTTTGCTGATTTACGTAAGTTCTTGCGGGAAACTGGTTATATGAAATAGGTTAGTAGTTAGTGGATAGTGGTTAGTGGGTGGTGGATAGTGGACAGTGGATAGTGGTAAAAAATCAACTACTAACTACTAACCACTAGCCCTTTGGTGCTGCAATCCTAAACAATAAATTTTCTTGAACCACCAAGACACTAAGTCACCAAGTCGAATCATGAAAAACCAGGCAATGAAAGCAGATTTTTCACTCACCTTGAAAGGGGTGCTACTAACCACTAACTACTAACCACTAACTACTAACCACTAACTACTAACCACTAACTACTAACCACTAACTACTAACCACTAACTACTAACTACTAACTAATAACTACTGTATTTGTCGCCGCGCTGCTTCTAAAAGCAAGCGTTTCTCAGCCCGGGCAATGGCTTGATATGTCCTCAATACTGCTTCCGGTTCTACGGAAATGGAAGTAATACCCCATTCGATCAGATTGTCAATGATTTCCGGATACAATGCTGGTGCTTGACCGCAAATAGAACAAGGAATTCCGGCATCTCTCGCCATGTGGATCAGTCTAGCGACTGCATCCATTACCGCTGGGTGGCGTTCATCAAATGCTTTTGCTAGCTGTCCTTGTTCTCTATCTACTCCTAGCAATAGTTGAGTGAGATCGTTGGTTCCAATGGAAATACCTTGTACACCTGCTTTGATATATTCTGGCAGCAAAAACAGCACGCTTGGCACTTCTGCCATAATCCACAGCTGAAATTGTGGTACTTGATTTAAATTTGCTTGCTCAACTTTTTGGCGGCAAAAGCGAAACTCTTCTACCGTGCGAACAAATGGCAAAATTAGGTGGATATTGGTATAACCAGCTTTTTGTACATTTGCCAAAGCCGTTAGTTCCATCTCAAAAACGGCGGGGTTTTCTAAATAACTGAAAGTACCCCGCTCTCCCAAAACCGACTGTCGTGAAGATGGGATATTATGGCTAAAAGATGACAATTCGTGCGATCGCCAGTCCAAAGAGCGATAAAAAATAGGTCTTGGTGCAAAGGCATGGGCAAACTGCACAATCTGATCGTACCAGCGCTCTAGTAATTGAGTCTGACGCCCATTGATTAGCCAATGATTGGGGTGTTGTCCCTCCAACATGGTAAGTGCCATCAGTTCTGAGCGCAATAATCCCACTCCATCTACAGGTAGAGAGAGCGCTTGCTCGATTAAGCTTGGCTGACTCAAGTTTACCAGCAACCGAGTAGCGATCGTAGGTAAATGAGAATTGATGGGGTGATGGGGAGTAGTTTGCTCCGTTGTTACAGACAGTGGTGTATGACTAACGTGTGATGAACTAACAGAGTGATGGGGAGATAAAGATAACGAGGCAAAAGGAGAGAATTGATCTAATTTTTTCCTCCTGGTATCGTCTCCTCCTCCACCCATACTGAGGCGATAAATTTCTCCCTTGTCGCCATCGATGAGCAGTTGTTCGCCGTTTTGAATCAATGTTGTAGCATTTGCTGCGTTTACTACAGCGGGAATGCCCAATTCTCTTGCCAGAATTGCCGCATGACTAGTTAAACCTCCCTGTTCAGTGATAATCCCACCTGCTTGTTGCAATATTGGCAACCAATTAGGCGTGATGGCTGGAGCAACTAAAATCACTCCTTTAGGTATTTGTTCTGGTCTGTATTGTGAGTTCACCACATGGGCTGTTGCTGTTATGCGTCCCATTGCTGCCCCCAATCCTTTGATGAAGTGGACATTGGAAATCCCAGATGGGGGAACGTTAACTTGTGTCAGGTAGAGTACCCCTGAAGGCATTTCTTGAGAAATTGTCCACTCTAAGGTAAGGTTCGCACCAAATTCTGTCACAAGTTGATTTGCCAGGCCAATTAATTGTTGTAAGTGTTCTTCTGATAAAGCATATGCTTGTTGTTGGGCTTCCTCAAGAAGGCAAACTTGCAAACAAGAATCATCTAAGGTTGACACAGAGGCTGGCACAGATTGCAAATCAGCCCCAGAATTTGCATCATCAATACGATAAGCCAGCATTTTATAACCCAACTGTTGCTCTAGCACCATGCCAGTTTCTGGTTGGATGTAGTAGACATCTGGCAGAACTTCACCGTAGGCGATCGCAAATCCCAATCCCAAAGTGGCTTGAATTTCCCATGCTGAAGAGTTGGCGATCGCTAAGCCACTGGCAATTGCATTTTGAATTGGTTGTACCAAAACTGCTAATTTTATTTGCTGCAAGTCAATACCTACTTGCTGCCAATAGAGAAGACTTCTAGCACGAAAAAGCTGACTCCAAGTCCGCTTCAGTGCTGTGGCGATCGCCTCTAGTTCGCAGCGACAAACTTGTGACTCTAGCAATCCAGATAAATTGCTAACTCCCTGTTTGCCTGTCGGAAGCATCAGGCTAGGACGAAAAATCAGAAATTTAGTATCCCACCTTCTCGCTGCGTTTAAAATTGCATTTAACAGCTGTGGTGGCACAGTGGCAGTGATAATCTCCTGACGTAAGCTTCCAGCCACCTGCTGAAGTTGATGCCAATTGCTTACATCTAAATGCAAAGAAGAATTGGGTAAGTCAGCAACTAATGCTTCTGAACTGTTCAGAGTTTCTAGAAATTCTCGCAAAACTGATGCCGCAATGACGAAACCAGACACCACCGGATAACCACGCTGCATGATTCTGCTCAAATAAAAAGCCTTATCACCGACTTCGGCGCGGTCTAGTGGTTTAATTTGCTCAAGCCAGTAGAGTTTGTCCACTCAATTAGTCAGTTGTCGGTTGTCATAGCCTCTGGTGGAAACCAGAGAAGTTAGCACGGGTGCAAGGCTTTACGCCTGTACAGTTGTTAGTAGTTGGTTGTAAATCTCTAACTATTAATCACTATCCGCTATCCACTATACGAGCAAAGCATTTGTACGATAATTTTTCAGTTTAATGGAAAGAAAATATTTTCAAATGCTTCGCCCAGTCTAAGTCATTTGACAGTCTGGAAACAGCGCTGCTGGCTTTTGGTATTGCGATTTAGTTTATACTAAAAGTACTAAAGAAAAGATTTATTATCTCCTGTGTTGCCTCAGCGTTTGTATATTGCTAATTAGCCTATCTGGAAGCAGAGTAATAAATAACTAGTCATACACGGGAATTTCTGCCTGAGCTTGGTTCCTTAATGCTGCTAGCTTGCTGGGCATTTTATCAAAGAAAATCTATACAGAGAATCTTATCACAATACCAGAATGGCGAGGGCAGGAGGCAGTTGGATCTGAAATATGAGAGCGATCGCTGCTTTAGTGCGTGTTTCGACTCAAACCACAAATGATGTTCGCATTATCAATATTGTCAAATACATACTACCTGTCGCCTAATGATTGGTTAAACATTGCCTTTCGGCTATCTCTGGCGATGTTTTTTGGGGCAATAATTGGCTTAGAAAGGGAAAGTAGGCGCAAACCAGCTGGTTTGAGAACTCATATGCTGGTGAGTCTTGCTGCCGCAATGTTTGTGATGATAATTCTGCAAACAGATGTAGAACCCCGAGATTACAATGGGCTTAGCCGCGTAATTCAGGGTGTGGCAACTGGTGTAGGATTTCTTGGTGCTGGAGTAATTTTGCGCGAATCTCCGCAAGAAGAATCACAACGAGTCGAAGTCAAGGGACTCACCTCAGCAGCAGCTATTTGGTTGTCAGCGGCTTTAGGAATGGCAGCTGGATGTGGTTTGTGGCAATTAGGATTAATTGGCATCCTATTGTCTTGGTTTATTCTTTATGTTGTGAAAATTTATGAAAGAATCTATTAGGTCTGTCTGCTTCCGAAAAAGTAATTTTTAAAACTGCGATCGCTTTTTGTTCTATCTTTATTTTTATTAATAATTAAAAAGTGCTAATGCCTTATTAAAAATTTCTTCTTCTGCTCTAGTTATAATAATTGATTTCACGAAATTAACAAAATTCCAATCAGTTTCACGTTCATTTTCAATAGTTTTGCTAGCGGCATAAAAACTGACATCATCAAATATTTGTATACATTAATAATCTTCCGCACGCAATAACCAAAAGCCGCTGAAAGTCATTCCCGAGTCATCTGGCTGCACAAGTAAAAAATGTAACCCGTGACTTTGCTGCTTGCGCTGTTCGTAAACCCTAGCCGCCGCAGCCACTTCTGGATCTTCAAACGTAACAACAATCCACCTATCCACCAAACCTGCTTCTAATACCAACCCATCCGGCGCACCAGCAACGTAACTTAACGCCACAGGACGTGATTGTTGCAACCATCGCGCCAAGCGCATCGATTGGCGTCCTCCATAAATTACCACACCGGGAACCGGCACCGTTGACGCCAAACCCAGATTAATAGGCAACAAAAACTCTGGCATTACCAAAATGGGAATGGGAACTTCTGCAAACGCCTCCACCAAATTACCTGCTGACAGTGTTGCAAAACGCCACTCTTCTCCCCAAAGATTTTCCGGTAATGGCGTGGGTGGTGGCTTGTCTAACACGATTGGATATTGCTTTTCCTGCAACCACTGCTTCAGGGCAAAAGTGCGCCGCGTAGGTTCAACATTAATACCCAAACTGCGTCCAGCTTGTTCAATTAAACCCAAAGACTGAGGACGAAATACCTGAATGATATCCGGCAATTGTCCACCAGCAGCCAATTGTAGTTGAGAAGCAACCCAATTGGAATTTGCTTCAGACTGGGGACAGGTAGCTTCATACTGAAAACTGCGATCGCGATCGCAAATCAACAACTCCCATACATTTTGCTGCGGACGACGATAAAAATCAGCTTGCCAGATACGCATTTCGTTTTACCTATATAAAAAATGAACCACAAAGACACAAAGACACAAAGGATTTCTTGGTGACTTGGAGTCTTGGTGTTTCATTCATATAAAAAAGTGAACCACAAAGACACAAAGGGTTTCTTGGTGACTTGGAGTCTTGGTGGTTCATTTTTCTTAAACCAGAACTTTCGCTAAAATCGGTGGCACTTTTACAGAAATTTCTGGCACGTACACCTGAGAAACGTAGTCAGCAATCATTCTATCAGTGTTAAACAGTGGTGCATGGGTCTTAATTGAAGCCTTCATCATCTGCAACCAACCGTGGGGAATGCCGTTAGCATCTTGGTTGTAGTAGAGGGGAACTATTTCCTCTTCTAACAATTTATACAGTGATTCAGAATCAATGCGGTCTTGTAATTCCTGATCGCTGGTGTGGGCGTCTTCACCAATTGCCCAGCCGTTAATGCCTTTGCCGTTGGCGTCGGCTTTGTAGCCTTCACACCACCAGCCATCAAGGACGCTGCAATTAATGCCACCGTTAAAGCAGACTTTTTGCCCACTTGTACCAGATGCTTCTAGGGGACGGCGGGGGTTGTTTAACCAAACATCGACGCCTTGCACGAGTTTTTGCGCGGTGTAGATATCGTAGTCTTCGATGAAAGCGACGCGGTTGGTTATTGCTGGATGTCTGCACCACTCCATCAAGCGTTGAATAATCCGCTTGCCTTCTTCGTCGGCAGGGTGTGCCTTGCCTGCGAAGATAATCTGTACAGGGCGATCGAGATTGCCAAAAATCCGTAAAGCGCGATCGGCGTCACGCAGCAGCAAATGACCGCGTTTGTAAGGTGAAAAACGTCTGGCAAATCCGATGGTTAGTGCTTTCGGATTGAGTAGGAAGTCGGTAGCTTGAATTCTTTCGTACTCTTCGCCTCGTCCTTCCCTTGCTTTTTTGACTTTATAGCGGGTGTAGGCTACGAGTCTTTCTTTGAGGATTTGATGTCGCCACCACAGTTCTCGATCGGGAATTTCGTCTACTTTCTCCCACATTTTGGGATCGATTGCACGAGTTTTCCAATCTGTACCCAAATACTGATTGTACAAATCTGCTATGAGGGGAGCTGTCCAGGTTGGTGCATGAACTCCATTAGTAATGTAACCGATGGGGACGTTGTCTTCAGACCGATTTGGATACATGACTGTCCACATCTGGCGGGAAACTCGACCGTGTAGTTCACTGACACCGTTGGAGGTACGGCACATCCGCAGTGCTAAAACGGTCATACCGAAGGGTTCCCAAGGATCGCCGAGTCGACGTGCGCCTAATGCTAAGAATTGTTCGCGGGAAAGGCGCAGTTGCGGCCAGTAGTGGGCAAAGAAGGAGTCGATTAAATCTGGTGAGAAGACATCGTGACCGGCTGGGACGGGTGTGTGGGTGGTGAATACACACCGATTTCGCACATCTGCTTCGATGTCGTAGAAGGATTTGTTTGTGCGTTCAATTTCTTGCCGGGAAATTTCTAAGGTGCAGAAGGCGGCGTGTCCTTCGTTAAGGTGATAGACAGATGGTTGAATTCCTAAAGCTGTCAAAGCACGAACGCCACCAATTCCCAAAACGACTTCTTGGGCGATGCGGGTTTCTTGGTTCCCACCGTAGAGGTGTCCGGTTAACCAGCGATCGATGGGATCGTTGTCATCGCGATCGCTATCTAAAAGATAGAGGCTGACTCGCCCCACTTGCACTCGCCAAATTTGCACTTTCACCCAGCGCTGGCGAATTTCTAGTTCGATGGTGAGTGCTTGCCCTTGTTCATTTTTGATTAATTCCAAGGGCATACGGTGGAAGAGGTTATCAACGTAGTAATCTTCTTGCCAACCACCGCGGTTCAAGCGTTGGCGGAAGTAACCCTGGCGATACAGCAAGCCGATACCGACCATTGGTACGCCCAAATCCGATGCTGATTTGAGGTGATCGCCTGCGAGAATGCCCAAACCCCCAGAGTAGACGGGTAGGGACTCATGGATGCCAAATTCGGCGCAGAAGTAAGCAATGGGATGTTCAGTTGAAACTTGCGGTGCTACCCGACTCACCCAAGTATCTTTTTGCGTCATGTACTCGTCAAATTCTTTGGCTAGGGCAGAAATTTGTTTGAGGTAAAACGGGTCTTCTGCTAACTGGGTGAGGCGTTCGTAAGTTGCCGATTCTAATATTGCTACTGGATTATGCCCGCAGCGTTCCCATTCTTGGGGATCGATGGTTTGGAATAAGGCGAGGCGATCGCTTGTCCATGACCACCAGTAGTTATAAGCCAAATCTGCTAAGCGTCGTAGCGGCAAAGGCAATTTTTCACTCAAGCGAAGCGCTGCGTTAATTGCACTGCTTTTAGTCATAATTATTGTTCGTTTAGTTTTGTAAGTTTACTAGTCAATAACGGCAAATAAGGCGACTATTTCAACCTGCTTCCCGTCGCCTTGTTGCTGAGTCAACCTCTGGAAATGCAGCAGTTTATTGACAAAAAACCTATCCAAGTCTCTGGTTTTTGCTTTTCAACATACTAACAATCATCCGTCTTTTTGTGACAATTTTGATAACTGTCTATCTCAAATTTATTGACGTTGTTTTAAATTATTTTTTATATATTTAAGATTTATTTAACTGTTTATAACTTTCTGTCCAATAAGCTCAAATGATTTTTTACTACTATATTTATCAATTAAAATACCTTTTTTAATAAAAATTATATAACTAAATTAATTTTTGTAACAATAAAACAATTAAGCAAAAACTCCCTAATGATAAATCAGGGAGTCCTCTAGCTGAGAGTAATTCACACTTCAATCAGGGCGATCGCATGATGGCGGATGTGATCTTCAATAAAAGAAGCGATGAAGTAATAACTGTGGTCGTAACCCTGTTGATAACGCAAAGTCAGAGGTTGATTAGCTTCCCTACAAGCTTGGTCAAATACATCAGTCAGCAATTGTTCTGCTAAAAATTTATCCGCAGTGCCTTGGTCGATGAGAATTAGACTGTGATAACCAACTTGCTTGACTAATTCACTAGCATCGTAGGCACGCCAAGCTTCTTGATCTTCACCAAGATAACCGCTAAACGCCTTCTGACCCCAAGGACAACGCATCGGTGCAGCAATGGGTGCGAAAGCTGAAACTGATTTGTATTTTTGGGGATTTCGCATTGCACAAACCAACGCCCCATGTCCACCCATAGAATGACCGAAAATGCTTTGTTTATCTGGTAGCACTGGGAAGTTTTCGGCAATTACAGCAGGTAATTCATCAACGACATAACTATACATGCGGTAGTGCGACGCCCACGGTTCCACAGTCGCATCAACATAAAAGCCAGCACCCGTGCCAAAGTCCCAGTCGTCATCCTCACCAGGAATTCCGGTTTGGCGGGGGCTAGTATCTGGTACTACTAACATTAAGCCGTACTTTGCTGCCAAGCGTTGCGCCCCCGCCTTAGCCATAAAGTTTTCTTCCGTGCAAGTCAAACCGGAAAGGAAATAGAGAATTGGTACTGAATCGTGACTTGCCTGTGGTGGTTGGTAGATGGCAAAGCGCATTTCACCATTGCAGCTAGAGGAGAAATGACGATAAAAGCCGAGTTTGCCATCAAAGCATCTTGATTCTGAAATAAGATCGACAGACATAGTTTATTGATTATATTCGCTAAACTTACGAGTGGAGGTCAGGCTATTTACATCAGTTAAAAATTTACTATGAGCCAAGAGCAACAGCATATTTTCGAGTCTAAATATGTTCAGGAATCATCGACATCCGCACAAGATACTGAACAAAAACAACAGGAAAAAGATAAAAAAGTTTCCTATGTACACAAGACAGATCGTATAAGAGCTTGGAGTGAGTTTATTAAGTCAGTGACTCCCTATGTTTGGGCTGCTGTCATCATTATTGTAATTATTCCCTTGCTAGGTAGATTTTTAATCGCAGGTTCATCACCTGAAGATAAAAGCATCCCTACTCAAACAAATAACAATATAGTTATTGTTGAAAAAATTCCACAACCCAAAGGCATTGAGATGGCGATCGCAACTGCTCTTGAAAATGCTAAATCTCAATCAGAAGCTTATGCTTCTGAAAAATTAAACGATTGGGTTGATGAATTGATGACTCGTGTTGATGATAGTTTCCTAGATTGGTATTTTAATTACTTCAATCAAAAGAAACTAGAGTTCAGCACACCATTTGTATGGCTATCTTCAGCAGTTGCTCACTGGGCAAATACAAATAATCCATCTCCTACACAAGCAGTAGCAGAAAAATTGACAGAGAATTTCCAAACAGAATTTGCTAAGCGTGTCCTTAGACCAAAAATTGCCCAACTTGAATTAGAGAACCTCACTAGAGATACTATAAATTTATATGTCACACAATTGAGTAAAAATATTTCTAATATCCAAAGCAGTTACAAAATACCTCAAGGAGATTGGGAGCGTTATCTAAATGATATTGCAATCACTATTAATGATACAGAAGGCAATATTTCTAATTTATCCTTAAAGGTTTTGACTGGTGGAAGCGCTTACCTACTTACTAAAGCAATGATTCCAACAGTGACAAAAGTAGGAAGCAAAATAGTTACATCTTTTGCTGGAAAAGCTGGCGCAAAAATGGCTGCAAAAACTGGTGGTGCGGTTGCTGCGAAGGTAGGTGCAGAGTTACTAGATCCAATTGTAGGAGTTGGGATTATCATCTGGGATTTATGGGATTATCATCATACAGTCGCAGTTGAAAAACCAATTTTACGGGATGCGATTCACGATTATTTGCAGCAAGTCAAATATTCTCTGCTAGAAAACCCTGAAAATGGCATAATGACAGCAATTAATCAAGTGGAAAGTGGCATTTTAAAGTCTATTGAATCAGTAAAACAACCCGTATGAGTTTAATAAATAGCGAAAATATTTGTCTGTTTTAGAAAGCTATTCAAATCAAAATGAACAGTTTGAGAATCATTTTGATTGCTTCTCAACCATTAACTTATGAGCATCAATAATCTTTTTTTTATCCATTACTGCCAGTAATACTGACACTTCTTGAGAAACTGGTTCATTTAAATTTAATATATTTACGGCAGTATCTAACGTTTTACCTTGTAGGATTTGATAGCCAAGTTTAAGCAAATTATCCCAAGTAATATCGCTTTCCAAATATGCTTTAGCAATAGTAATAAGCAGGTCTTGATAATCATTACCTTCAGCTTTTGTCATCATGGTATGGGGAATTTCATAGATTTTATCAAAGCGAAAATACCAAGATTTTTGCTGATATTTGTTGACATTTGCAAACAAGATTTGCAGTTCATGCTCATCTATAGTGAGGTCGCTTTCACTGGAAATTACAAACATTGGCACTGCCGATTTATCTTTAGTTCGTTCCAAAATTTCTTGACCCATATCTAAAAATAATCGCAATGCTGGAATGCGAAAGCCATTATAGCCAAAATTACCAGGGTTATCTTTATTTAACCATTCGTAATAAAAAGGCAGAGTTTCCACTAAAAAATCTACTATTTTATTAGTACCGCTTAAATAAGGAGCGAACAGCAAAGCTTTCTCTATTTCTTGCGGACGTTCTAATGCTAACCAAGCTGATAAATTTCCACCTGTAGATAATCCGCCGATTATCACTTGCTCTCCCAATGTTTGTGCTGTTTGTAGCCAAAACAGAGCAAAATCTTGATAAACTTCTCGCTCCATAGGTAAAGGAGGAGGATTATCTTTATTCCAGTTTCCTGCTATTCCATGACCAGGCTGCAACGGAATTAAAACATTATAACCAGCCGCAAATAGAGCTTTTCCTAAAGGTTCAAACTGATAAGGGCCAGCAGTAAATCCGTGGAAGAAAAGGCAAACTTTTCGAGTTAGATGCGGATGGAAAAAGAATTTTGAGCGGCAAGCTTCGTTTTTTATTGGTAGATTGTTCTCTAGATTAATGGCTTGTTCAAGGATGGCAGTTGTTTTGCTGAAATAATCAGACATATTTTTATAGAAGTTAAAGTTGTTATGTTTTAAACCAAATTATGACTAAATCGAATCTGCCATTAGATCTATAACAATAAAATTCTTTTACCAGACATGCTTGGCAACTCCGCAAAGGAGTATTTTTTGTAAGATATATAACAAAGCATTTATGACCGACAGAAGATTAGGTAGCAATACTATTTGCCCCCATCACGTTAAACTAGGTCTGATAACAGCCGCTCTACCATTCATTATGAGGCTTTTATGGCAGCTAATCTGCAACAGATTGCTTATTACTTAGATAATCTTGGTTGGGACTATCGTTTAGATGAAGAAGAAGACCGTATTATTACAGGTGTAGAAAGTGAAAACATAGAAGATTTTTTAATCGTTGTCCAGTTGGATGAGGAGGGAAAGTTTTTTCGGCTATTTGCACCACAAGTTCTTGCAGGAGTACAAGACCATCCTTACAAAGCAGCAATTCTCCAGTCAATGCTAGCAATTTCTTGGGAAACCAAAATGCTGCAATGGGAGTATGACCCTTCCGACGGCGAAATTCGTGCTATTATCGAGTTTCCTTTAGAAGACTCAATTCTCACAGAAAAACAATTTAACCGCTGTCTGAGTGGGTTGATTCAGCTGATTGATAGTGTGGCACTCCCCCGCCTGAAAGCTGTGATGGAAACAGGTCAAGACCCAGGAAATGTAGAATTGGGTGAGAGACTTTTACTCAGCATTCAAGAACAAGCTCCCGGATTGCTAGAACTTTTGGAGAAGGCAATGGAAGCTCGTAAAAAGCGAGGAAGTTTTCCTGGTGAATGAGCCGAATGGGTGGTGAAATAGCTATACTCCAAAGTGATACGCTCAATATACTGAAGTTTTCTAGGGTTGGATCATATGACATCCTATGCTACTTCTTCTGCTAAAGCAGAAATGGGTGAACTTCGGCGGTTAAAAGGCTTACTACCGCCAGAATTGCAAAGTTGGGTAACAGTTGAAGGTACAACAGAGGTAAACCCACCGCTGATCCGCAGCGAAGAAATTGGTAAAGATCAGGTGGAAATTCAAATTGATCTGGTGAAATGGGATTCGCTGGCAATGGATCAGCGCAATCTGCTGTTTTGGCACGAAGTTGCCCGCATTCAAAATGATACTATCCCCAAAGATGGTTGGGAAATGGCAGCCTTAGCAATTGGTTTGGGTGGTGCTGTCGGTGAATTGTGGGTACAGGACGCTTTATTGCTGATATTAGCTTTGGCACTGTGCGGAGTTTCAGGCTGGCGACTTTATCAAAAGAATAATGGAGAAAAGCAGTTAAAAGAATTAGTGGAAGCCGATGAAAAAGCGATCGCTTTGGCGACTCGCTTTGGTTATAGCCTCCCCAATGCCTATAAAAGTTTGGGAAGTGCTTTGAAAACCCTAGTTGATATGACTCCTAGCAAGCGTCAGCGGTCTAGATACGAAGCACGACTCTCAGCCCTCAAACGCAGTGCTAACAAAGTCAAAGCAAAATCTAAATCAACTGTGGATGAAGGTATATATTAGGCAAAATCGAAGGAAGAGAGACAAGGGAGACAAGGGGAATAATTCTTAGTTTCTCCCCATCTCCCGCTCAGTCTACACGAATAAATCAAATCGCCAAACGCTTATTCCATCTGTCGCCGCCTCAACCAGAAACTACCTAGCCCTAAAAAAACTTTTGCATTCGCGTCTAGTAATCAATTACGCCACCACCACCGGAATCGCGATCGCTCAGACCATAAGCTAAAACACATTTATCTGCATATTCTAAATTAGTCTAACTCTTGTGGGGTGGGCGTCACCGCCCGCCCAATTCGTGCAATTTAAATGCACAACAGCTTACCAGCCCTTTGGTGGTGTGAAAAATCTGCTTTCATTGCCTGTTTTTCCTGATTTGACTCGGTGTCTTAGTGTCTTAGTGGTTCAATAAGATCTATATTTTTGCACCCAAACAGTCTCTATTTTTAGAATCGAACTTCCGTATTCAGACTAGGTTAACTGTCAACTTAAGTACAGTATTTTACGCAGAATTTTTATAAATTTTGGCTTAGATTTGCTCTCATCTTCATAAAACAATGCTATTGGGTAGTAGATATTAGTTAGTGGTTAGTGGTTACTAGCTAACTACTAACTACTAGCTACTAACTTTAGAGTTGATTTAACATTTTATGCGTCTGAGGCACAACACGCACTTGCTTAACAAACCTCTTCATCAAACCTTGCCACATCAAAACTTGCTCGGGAGAAGGTGCAAGTATGGGGGTTTCAGTGAATTGCTCAGAAGCAGCCAAAGGTGTAACAGGTTGTAAAAATACAGGGATTTCCGGACTCACTTCTGACACTAATAAAGCCGAACGCTCCAACTCTGCGGGGTCTGTTTGAGCGGAAATGACGATCTTGACGAAACATTCAACTTGGGAAGAGTAACAAAGGTGGAGAAATTTGGTGTGTTCTTGCCAACGAGTTTCGCCACTCGTACTGGGCAATTTCAAATCCATACCCACAGAGTCCAAATAGGGCAGAACCATTGCCAACTGTTCTGGACGATGTCCGCCAGTTTCCAAGTATACGGGTAAAGCAGTTACTGCACGTACCTGTGGTAAAAATTCCACTAAAAATCTGGCATGAAGAAGAGGTTCGCCACCTGTCAGGCTAATGCTATCGTGTAGAGAAGGTATATTTTGTCGCTCAACCGATTCAAGTAATATGGGTAAAGAGACAGGATTTGAGTAAAATTCAAAATCGCGCTTTCCTGGCGATCGCTCTATCCTACAAGTGGTGGGTGCACTCCAAGTGTGAGCGCTATCACAGAAGTGACAGCGCAAGTCACAAAGAGCAAAGCGAATAAATATCTGACGTGTCCCAACGTTCAGCCCTTCCCCTTGAATAGCGGAAAAGACCTCTACCAGACGTGCTGTAGGTGTAATAACAGTTTTAGTAGTCATTTTGATGATAGCAATGCGTATGCCCCACTTCAAACAGCAGGGATGTTTTTTAACTTCTTGTTCTATTGTGAACCGTAATGGCAATCTCTAATTTCAACCTCATTAACTAGTAATTAGTTATGATTTCAACTGATCGAAAATAAGGTTAAGTGATTCACTAAGACAAAATCATGTTCGGCATATTACATTGACTGAAATGGCAATGAATGTTCAGGACCTCATGACTAGCCAACCCCAAGAGGCAGATTTTCCAGTAATGTTCTTACATGACACAGCAATAGTACAAGTATCCGAGCGATTGAGCGTGCTGGAGGCTGTAGCCTTCAAGCAAACTTGTCAAAATTTAACCCAGGCAAATCCAATTCCGCAGAAAATCATCATCGACTTCCAGCAAACTACTTTCATGGACAGTAGTGGTTTAGGCGCGTTGGTGAGTAATTTCAAAGCCGCTCAGGATAAAGGTATTGAGTTTATACTGCGGAATGTTACCCCTCAAGTCATGGCTGTATTAAACCTAACAGGACTGGAGAAAGTATTTTCCATTGAGTCTGATGCTTTGATCCCAGCACGTTCAAAGAACCAACTCGAAGAACAGCTACCGACCACACATCCTTCCGTGCGTTCTTGGATGAAACGGTTGATAGACATTGTGGGAGCATTAGTAGGTTTAGTAATTACAGGAATTATTTTTATTCCTATTGCTGTGGCGATCGCACTTGACGATCCCGGCCCAATTTTCTTCAGTCAAATTCGCTGTGGTTGGATGGGTAAGCGCTTTCGGATTTGGAAATTCCGCTCGATGTATGTTGATGCGGAAGCGAGAAAAGCCGAACTGGAAAAACAAAATCAAGTACAAGGGGCATTTTTCAAGATTGACAACGATCCCAGAGTTACCAAAATCGGAAGCTTTTTGCGACGCACAAGTTTGGATGAACTGCCCCAGTTTTGGAATGTCCTTAAAGGAGAGATGAGTTTAGTAGGAACCAGACCACCCACACCCGATGAAGTAGAACGTTATGAGATACCCGAGTGGCAGCGTCTCGATGTGAAACCAGGTATGACTGGAGAATGGCAAGTCAATGGACGGTCTAGCATACGTAAATTTGAGGACGTAATTCGTCTGGATTTACAGTATCAAAAAAACTGGAGCTTGCTATATGATGTGAAACTGATTTGGAAAACAGTAACCATCCTGTTTCACAAAAATAGTGGTGCTGTTTAGCTTAGTTCTACAAAGGTAGCATCCCGGAAGCCTAGGGGCAGAGTTGCCGCAAAAGACCAGATGACAAGGTTAATTTTCTACCTTTAGCTGCCCCACCTCTTTCGCAAATAAAGAAGTCACTCACTCCTTGCACTTTTGATAGTCTTCTACACTTTGCGTATTTTTCAATAGTTTTGCTACAACTTTGTAAATGTATGAATTTGTACTGATAAAACCAATAAAAATTGCTAGTAAGTACATTCCCACTTACTTAAGTCTGGATATTCACTGACACCAGATTTGAAAAGTTTTACTAGAGTATATTTATAAGTTTCTAATAATCAATTAATCACAATTACGACTATTGCCATGAGCGCGATCGCGCTTATGGCAATAATTTTTTTGTCTTTATTTCTAGTTTTACAAAGCAGTCAATCAAAACTGCATGTCCCAGTACTTTTTCCTTCCCCTTTCAGCCAATAAGGTTCAGATCATTTCACAGAAATGTCCATAGCTATAGGACTAGTATTTGATTTTTGAAAAGATACGTAGGGGAGGCAAAAAGGGGTGTGGATTTTCCTCCCCCTTTATTGCCGTTGCGTTACGCCAAAGGCTAACGCACCATTCTATGTTT
>NZ_JACAEU010000137.1:0-41199 GCF_013388695.1 Fischerella sp. | reverse complement strand
GTTTGATATTTGTCAACGTAATCTCTGGCAAAACAAGGATCGGGAATTTCTGCACCCAATGCGGACGACCAATTATCACCTACGCATTCAGCTACAATCTTGCCTATCCAGTTTTCATCAAAGCGATAGACAACGACTCGATCTGCTTTGGATGCAAATACTCGTCTACATCAAGAAGTGTGAACAATTGAACTAGTTTTAGTTCTCAAACTAATAACTGATAGGAATGGACGAGTGCACCCAGACAAATCTATTTCATGAAGAATATAATGCAAATTAATCTGCACTACTGTTACTTTTCAAGACAAAAAACCCAAATCCTAAATTTTGAATTGGGCTATTCACTTTCAAGCAATTGCAAAACTGAATTTCTATGTTATTTTTTGCAAAAAATTATTAGGTAGCTTACACCCTATCTATATAGTCTTTAACGCTTGCAATTTCTAACTTTTGCTTGAAATAGATATAGATTAGGTTTTATACATCTTTTTTATTTTAGGCTATGTTACTGTTTTGTGCAAGTTTTTTAAGTGTCTATTTTTTGAATTTAATTTGAAGATTTCATGTGTTGAAAGTTTCTTGAGAATGGTAATTTGATGTCTACCAAAATTGCTAATGTTAATGCACTAATACTATACGGCAAGTATCAAGCTGGTAAAGAGTATCTGCCCTCACCCCCTACCCCTCTCCCAAGTTGGGAGAGGGGTTTTTAATGAATATGAATTAGCTGGACTTAATATTAATTGCTAAATATATATGCCATACTTTTAGATAATTTAGAACAACCAAATTAAACGATAAGATCCCCAATTTTTGGTGAGAAGTCGGGGATCTGTCTTTTTAAGGATGGCTGGAAATTTAACTCAAAAAGTAGGTGATGAATTATTATTTCATACTATAGGTAGATGAAAAAAATTTAAATATTTTAAGAGTATCGAAATCCCTTGGAAAAGCAGACTTTTAGATAAAAATCCCCCCTTTTTAAGGGGGGTTAGGGGTGTCTAAGAATTTGAAAACATGCTCTAATCTCTTGTTTCAACGCTGCGATAGTTGTGGGTGTTTGGCTGAGTATTGCCCTACGATCCGGGAAATTTCAGGGTTATAAAGACGCAAATAATTCCAATAATTGCCGAAAACCTGCCGCACATAATTTTTGGTTTCATCAAAAGGAATCGTTTCGACAAATTCATCTGGATCTTCTTTTGGTAAAGTTTGCAACCATTTACTGACATTACCAGGGCCAGCATTGTAACTGGCGATCGCCAGCAGCGAGTTATTGCCATATTGCTGATGAGTATGATCCAAATACCAAGTACCGAACATGATATTTTCGTTGGGATTTTCGAGGTCGATTTTTTTGCTGTCCTGTTTGATTTGGGGAGCAATCCATTTAGCTGTATCTGGCAATACCTGCATCAAGCCAGTAGCATTAGCAACAGATTTAATTTTGGGCTGAAACCGTGACTCTTGACGAATCAAAGCAGTCACTAGTAGAGGATTAAGTTGACGTTGTTGCGACCAATATTCTATTTCTTTGAGATAGGGAAAGGGGTAACGAGCTTGCCAGTAAATTATCTTTTGACTCAAAGCCTCATACTGGGCTTTTTCTTCTGGTTTATCTCGGTCTTCTAATTTAGAAATTTTGTCAATTCCGATTAAATTTTCTCCTTGTGTAAACCGCATCAAACCTTCGGTGAATTGCTCTGCTACCGTAGGCTGCATTTTGTTCTGGAATTCGGTTTCCCACTGCAAAAAAGCATCGCGATCTTGACCTAGCAGATATAATTCTTTGAAAGTTTCCGAACCCGCGATGGGTACAGGACGCAGAAGGGGAACTACTTCTGGTGTCAGTTGACGCACGTTGTTAAAATCGCCAACATTTAGTCCCAAAGTTACTGCCGATCGCCATGCATAATAAGAGTAGGGAAACTGGCTAATCACATACTCATAAACTTGTTTAGCATCCTGCGTTTTCCCCAATTTTGTTGCCCATTTTCCGACCCAAAAACCTGCTCTGGGAGCCAAAATGCTGTCGGGGTTACTGGTGATAATTGGTTGCGCCCATTGCCATGCAGCTTGGTAATCTTGTGCTTTAGCTTTTTCTTGTGCGATTTTCCAGCGGTACTCTGCTGCTTGTTCAGTATTTCCATGCTTTGTAACCAGTAATTGCAGCGCTTCATTTACTCCTTTAGTATCTTTTTGAGCTTGGAGAATTTTAATTTTTGCTAGCAGTGCTTCTCCTGCTTGTTCAGGGTGTTTGCTAATTACTTGGTCAAGATATGGCAGAGCATTTTTACTTGGTTTTGTCATTTCTGCCAAACGCAGCAGGGCTGTACCTGCTTCATTTGTCTCGGGGAAATCACTGTTAAGTTGTTGGTAGGCTGCGATCGCTTGTTCTCGTTTTCCGCTGATCTGCAATCCTCGGCCAATGCGGTAAAGGTTGCGGGGTGTTTTAGCCGCTTTGGCGTAGGCACTCGCAGCTTTGTCAAATTCATTATTTTCCCAGTAAGCTGTAGCAACAATTTCCCATTCTTCCGGTTTGAGAGTAGGATTTTTCATCAAACGATCCAACACAGCAACGCTTCCTGGTTCGTCGTAGGCATACTTAGCCAAAATTAGCTGCAATTGCTGCTGATTGGGGTTGGTTTCCAACCGCTTGCGGACAATATCCCAAGTGAGAGGATTGGAAGGAAAAGAGGCGATCGCTTTGTCCTGATATTCATCAAGTCCAATTAAATACAAAGCTTTAGCCGCAGCTGGATGTTCGGGATAGCGTTTTAGCACCGCCTGTCTGCTGTCTGAGGCTTTGCCTTCCTCTCCCAAAATGTCATAAGCCTGAGCTGTTTTGAGCAGAATGTAAGGCGCTAAAAGTGGATAGTCTTTTTCTAGTCCTTCCAGTAAGTTTAGTGCTTCTTTGGCTTGCTTGCGTTCAATTAAGTCACTCGCCAACAGATAGCGAGCGCGATTGCGATCTGGTGATGGAAATCCTTTGACCAGTTCTTGTAGTTTTGCTGCTCTTTCCTGAGGGGATTGCAGTACCAATGGAAAAACAGCTGATTCGGCTTTATTTGCCTCCGTCAACTGTTCGGACTGATTTTTAAATTGTTTCAGCCATTGGCCCAGATATTTTCCCATTTCAGGAGCTGAAAACATTGCCCCAGCCAAAAAGGCACACAGTCCTGCACCCACAATTAGAGATATTTGCTTTTTCTGTAGCTTCTTCAGCATTGAGACCCGCTGAAAATTTCACATGAATTTCTTGCCACTCTAACACTAACTAGTGGTTTAGATAACCATTTTTACTTCTCTATTTTTAATTATCAGTAAAAAAATTAGAAATCAATGGCTGCTTAAGTATTTATACTTTAATTGAGAATAATTATGAATGAATTTTTCATTTAACATCTTCCAATAGATATATTTTTTATTTACTTAGTACAGCTTTGTGTAAAAGAGTAGCGATTTTAAACGCAGAGGCTCGCAAAGGAAAACGCAGAGGGGCGCTGAGTTCAGGAATATGCTATTTTTAATTACATCTTAAATATCTCTCTGAGGCAGTTGTATTTCAAACTTGCAACACAGTGATGTATCGAATTAATTCTGAGTGGAGTGATTGCATAATCCAAAATGGGGTATGGTGAGCAATACCAGCAAGACGCTTCGCAGCAACTTCGATGTCGGCAAAAGTAACAGAGTCAGGCTGTGACATTGGCGGCTGTATAGATGTTCAAAGCTCTAATATAGATAAATTTTGGTGCTGTATTCACTTCAACGAGGAGAAGTGGATGATATTTCGTATGTGGCGATCGCGATCGGTTATCTTTGCAATCCTTGGTTGTCTCATATCAACCCCATCATCAAAAGTGCGATCGCTTTTGAGTCTTTTGACTGGGACTTTTTTGACAGCATATATGCTATCATAGTTACATGGCGATTAAAATTGTAGTTGATACCAGCGTTTTTATTAGTGCGCTGATTAGCTCTAAAGGCTCCAGTCGAGAACTCATCCGACGCTGCTTGAAAAGAGAATATCAGCCTTTGATGGGAAATGCTTTATTTTCTGAGTATGAATCAGTCATTCAGCGTTCAGAAATTATCGCCAAATGCCCTTTAACTAGTGAAGAAATTTCTGCTTTACTTGCATCATTGATGAGCGTAAGTCAATGGATTTCTATCTACTATTTATGGCGACCTAATTTAAAAGACGAAGCTGACAATCACTTACTTGAATTAGCAGTTGCGGGGAATGCTCAAATTATTGCTACTCACAATGTCAAAGATTTTCAAAATGCTGAATTGATATTTCCTAACTTATCAATATTAAAACCCGAAGAAATTATTAGGAGTTAAACAAAAATGGCAACTTTAACTATTCGTTTACCAGACGATAAGCACAACAGATTAAAAGAACTTGCTCAAGCCAAAGGCATAAGTGTTAATAAGCTGATTGAAGAACTTTCTACCATAGCTCTAGCAGAATTTGATGCCTATACAAGATTTAAAGCAATGGCTGCGACTGGCGACCCAGAAGAAGGCTTAAGAATACTGGCTAAACTTGATGCTTTGACAGAATAAAGCTTGTAGCACAATGATGCTAGCACTTACAGGGGCGATCGCCTACATCACTTCATCATGTTCAAAGCTCTAATATAGATAATTTGTGGTGCCGTATTCACTTCAACGAGGAGAACTGGATGATATTTCGTATATGGCGATCGCGATCGGTTATCTTTGCAATCCTTGGTTGTCTCATCTTCTTCCTCCTGATTAGCTTCAGAGAAATACATGTTTTTGCTCAACAGCCTACTCCTACGTCTGCTGATTCTGAACATTCAGCAACGGTGATTGTGCAAGCACCAGATTTAGGACGAAACTTCCGGAAATTAGGGGTGGAGGGATCAATCGTAATTTACGATTTGAACAAAAACAAAACCTACGAACACAATCCCCAACGCAACCAAACTGCAATGTTTCCAGGTTCAACATTTAAAATCTTCAACGCAATGGTGGCTTTGGAAACAGGTACTATTCCTGATGATGTCACAGTCCTAACTTGGGATGGAATTCAGCGCGAAGTCCCTGAATGGAATCGCGATACAAATTTGCGTCAAGGTTTCAAAGATTCAACCGTCTGGTTCTATCAAGTGCTAGCACGCCGAATCGGACATAAGCGCATGCAGCAATTTATCGAGCAAGTTGGCTATGGAAATCGCCAAATTGGGACAGCCAAAGATATCGATCGCTTTTGGCTGGAAGGCCCCTTGCAAATTACAGCCAAGCAGCAAATTGAGTTTCTACAGAAATTGTATCGAAGCGATTTGCCCTTCTCAGCGCGAACCATGAATCTCGTTAAAGACATGATGGTGCGCGAACAGACACCAGACTACACATGGCGAGGAAAAACAGGATGGTTAACTAGCACCAATCCCGAACTTGGTTGGTTTGTAGGCTATCTAGAACAGAATAAAAATGTCTATTTCTTCGCTACCAATATCAATATAAATAAACCAGAGGATGCTCCTCTACGGATTGAAGTGACGCGACGCTGCTTCAAAGACTTGGGTCTACTATAGCAGAACGCCGTGATTTTACTTGGTGTCTTTGTGCCTTTGTGGTTAATAAGATTTATGTTTGAACCACCAAGACACAAAGACTAGTTTCTACAAATACTTCTTCAACAACAAACCTAACTTCTCCTTCGTCTCCATTGGTACTTTCTCCAACGGTGTCAAAATCGCATACTTCAACGCCGAATGGGCTACACTGGGTGGCGGATTATCACTCAAACGCCGCACTGTTTCTTGAATGACTTTTTGTGCATTGACGGCATTGCGTTGTAAATTACTCACTACCATCTCTACTGTCACGCTGTCGTGATCTGGATGCCAACAATCATAGTCAGTTACCAGCGCTAAGGTTGCATAGGCAATTTCTGCTTCCCTTGCCAGTTTGGCCTCTGGTAAATTTGTCATCCCGATGACTGTTGCACCCCAACTGCGGTAAAGATTGGATTCTGCTTTGGTGGAAAATGCCGGGCCTTCCATGCATACATACGTACCGCCGCGATGTAGAGTTACATCTGGTAAATCCAAAGAAGCGATCGCATCTGCTAAAACACCAGCCAAATTCTGACAAACGGGATCGCCAAAAGCAATGTGAGCAACAATTCCTTCCCCGAAAAAGGTGGACACTCGATTTTTTGTTCTGTCAATAAACTGATCGGGAACTACCATATCTAGCGGTTTCGCTTCTGCCTTTAAAGAACCTACCGCACTTGCTGAAATTAAATACTCCACACCCAATTGCTTCATCGCATGGATATTGGCACGAAAAGGCAACTCTGAAGGTAGAAGCGTATGATTGCGTCCATGACGTGCTAAAAAAGCTACCCGTGTCCCTTCCAAAGTTCCCAAAATCAAAGCATCAGAAGGTGAACCAAAGGGTGTTTGAATTTGCACCTCTTCTACATCTTTGAGGGCATCCATTTTGTATAAACCGCTGCCAGCAATAATTCCAATCCGAGCTTCAGCCATTATTGTTTAACCTCTAGCTTCCTGCAATGCCAAGTTATTGTACTGGCAAATGTGGCCTTTACTAATCTGGTGGCAGCTTTATTGATATTTTCAAAAAATATTTTTGTGTTATTAACAGTATTAAAACACACTCATTATTTCAGTAATCGCTGTTGTTAAGCTGTTGCGCTTACAATTTGCATCCTTTTAAATTTGGGGAAAAATGTCAAATCTTCTCCCCATCACCCCATCTGTCTAAATGGGAAAATTAAAAGCCTCACAGCTTCGCCCCTTCTAATTGACTGTTCATAGTTTCAATCTGAAAATCCTCAAAAGTCACTTGGAAACCATCGTTTTCTGGACATGCACATACCAATCCTACCTGCACTGTTTCTTTCTCAGTCAAGTCTGTAGTCTTCAGTATGTTGTATTCTTTACCATCCAGTGAATATTGCACTTCTACAGTGCTACCTCTTCGCTGCAAACGCAACCACAACCAATCAGGATTGTTTCCTAATGGCACAACTGACCATTCAGAATCATTGCGCGTGACAACTGCACTGACATACTGCATGTTGTTGACAAATTCAACACCAGATTTTAACCAGGTTTTCTCATCCACACGAATCATTAATCCTGCGTGGTCAGATGAATTTTGATACTTGCCGATAATTTTGACTTTGGTAGTAAAATCACCTGTAACTTCTTGATAATAAAAGTGACCGTTGTCACGAACGCAGTAATGAGTTCTACGCCAAAAATCTGTTTTTGCTCCGGAAGTAACGGTGATAATACTCTCTTGATGTTCCCACGTAGGTGGCTCATTATACCATTTCATAAACGCAAGCAGATTGTAGGTAAAATTTTACTTGATTTGGTTAGTATTGATATTTTATTTATTAATAGTAGCACCGATAAAACTTCATCCAAGTGGGTGATTTTGCTAAGAGTAATACCATTTCACGTTAATCACGATACATATAAATCCTGTAGAGACGTTGCATGCAACGTCTCTACAACAAAATATGTTTCATACCTAAAGGGAATTGGTATAAGATCCCCGACTTCTTCAAGGAAATCGGGGATCTATGGTTATCTTTTTTCGGCGTTGCTGATTGAAAGTATGAAACTGTTAACATCAGATTTACAATCTACTACCGTAGAAGCAATTCATGAATTGCTTCTACAAAATTCATACCTCGATTCAGCAACGCCCTTTTTTCATTAGGGACTTCCAAATAAAAAACATCCCAAATTTTCTTGTGGGACGGGTGGGGACACCCATCCCATCTGGGGGGCGGGCAGGATGCTCCGAAGTTTGCCGGAAAGAACATCTCCCCGGCAACTTCTCTCCACCCCACAATCCGGGATAATTTATCTTTTGGAAGTCCCTTAAAAGTATTCTACCCGTGCATCAAAACCGCGATCGCGTAAAAATCGAGAGTGCTTTTCGGCTTGAGAGCGATCGGGAAATGCTCCTGCATTCACATAACTTCCCAATTTGGATTTAGCTGCAAAAGCTTCGGGTACATACTGGCGAACTTCGTCGAGAGTCTCAGAATCGCGAATTGGCACGATTACTACATAGCGATTCTTGGCAACAGGATGTGTTACTACAGGAGTGCCATTATTACTCAATCCTAAGGCTTGCCAAGTTTGAAAATCTACAAATCCAGTCGGGTTCAGTCCTACAGCTCGCTGAAATTGCACCACAGCATCTCTAGTTGCTACACCATAGTAGCCTGTAACCTCCCCTCTGAAGAATCCTTGCTCTAGTAGACTTTGTTGTATGGCTACCACTCGCTGACTGGTTTCACCCAGACAGATATAACCGCTAGTTGGCGAACAACCATAATTTGCATTTGTAGAATGTACAGGTGTTGGATGTATAGGTGTTGGATTTACAATTGCAGAGTTTCCATTTCCTGAAGCACTGGATATTGCTGTCCAGGTTCGTGCATCGACAATGCCATTGGGTGTTAGTCCGTAATCTCGCTGGAAGCGCACTACAGCATCTTTAGTCACATAACCAAAATTACCAGTGGGGTTGGCTCGAAAATAACCCAACTGCGACAAACTTCTTTGCAGTTGTAATACTTCAGGCCCTGCGTCACCTTCGTTGAGAGCATTGGGATAGTTATCAATCTCGCTATCAAGATCACCGCCATAACCATTATTTGGTTTTGCACTGAGGTCAGCACGTATTGCTTGTAATGTGCTAGCACCAGCAATACCATCAGCACGCAATCCAGCATATTGCTGGAATCTAATCACTGCCCGCCGCGTTTCTTGACCAAAATAGCCGGTGATCGGGCCATCATAAAACCCTAAAGTCTGTAAATTTTGTTGCAGCCGTGTAACTGCTGGCCCTCTGCTACCGACTTTGAGAACATTGCTTTTGCTGTGACAGCCTGCTTGTAGTGCTTGTTGAGTTTGCGGCCCTACCAGGCCAATAGCATCAATTCCCTTCGCACGTTGAAATTGTCTCACGGCACTTTCAGTTAAAGGGCCGAACCTACCATTCACTGGGCCATTGTAGTAACCTAACCTTTGCAAACATCTCTGGACGTTCGCAACTTCAGGGCCGCTATCACCTCTCTCAAGTGCTAATGCTTGGCCTGCTATATTTAAAACTGCCAAAGTCAATGCTATAGAAAAAAACCGCATCGCTGCACCACTGGATAACTTCTGCCAATTCAAGTTAGTAAAAAATTTATAATTAACTCGGACAGGAACAACACCAGTGCTTTCAGATGCTTCGTAAACAGAAGCAAGATGAAGATATACAATGGTTTCCATAATTTTTCCAAGTTCCTGATTTAGGCAATTCTCTTAAATTTATTGTTTGTTGATTGTTGGATATTTATCACTGTACGGGCGTAAAGCTTTACGCTCAGCAGTCGCTACAAAGGAGGAGTCACTAAGATTCAGTAGTATAAATATGTATAATTATGTAAACTTACTTACTAGTACTGAATTTTTGCCACAGCAATAATCTCCACCAAAATCTTAAAATTCCTACATAATACTGTTGATTTTACTTGCTTGCTTGAAATTGTATCTACAAATGGAATATAACACTTTCTACAGAATATTACATGAAAAGTTTGTGTTTTATATTACTAATCTTTACTGTTTTTTTGATACATTTTCGACATTTAACAGTATTTGACTGTTATGGGGACATACTTAAATGAAGTATTAAATTTTACTAATATTCTGCATTTGCGTTGTTCATGCGGCGATCGCTCTTGGTAAGAGTAGGGTGAAAGTAGTAGAAGCTGCTGTGCTTTCGACACGAATTGAAGCTTTTAAATGTTTAGCCAGTTTCTGCACTAATGCCAATCCCAACCCGCTACCACTATATTTCCAAGGGTCATGCTTGGGAATACGGTAAAAGGGATCGAAAATGCGTGCCAGTTCATTAGTAGCAATTTGAACTCCAGAATTACTGATGCTAATCTGCACGACTTGGGGGGTTGCAGAAACGGCAACAGTAATAGTCTCACCCGCTGGTGTATACTTGCAGGCATTATTAAGCAACTCAGTCATAATACGTTCTAAATCAGTAATATCTGTTTCTAAGAGCGGGAGTTCATCGGCGATATGCAAAATTAACTGCTGCTGCTGACAAGTAGTGAGTTCTCGAAAAGACTCGATAATGGGAGGAAGCCAGGTTTTGATGTCAATTACGATTACAGTCAAAGTTTCAGCTTCGGCTTCTAGATAGGTGAGCATGAGCAAATCGTTAATTAACTTGCTTTCTCGTTCACACTCGTTGTGTAGAATCTGCAACAGTTGCGATACTAATTCTGTATCTAATACTGTTTCTTGATTGATAATTGCTTCCAGAGTTTGGACGGCAAGGCTGATACTAGTGATTGGCGTTCGCAGTTCATGGGAAAGGGATCTGAGAAATTCATGTTTGAGGTTCTCAAGTTTTTCGAGTTCACTTACTTGTGTCTGCGCTAGTTGGTAAAGTCGAGCTTGGCGAATGGCGATCGCGCATTGATTTGCTACCTGCTGCACTAGTTGAATTTCCCATTCCTCAAATACTTTTTGGGTTGCTTTGGTTAACCAGATATTTCCCATGACTGCTTGTGCGTCGAAAATCGGACAAGCTAGCTGTGTCATGACAACTAATCTAGGGTTCCAGCCACGCACAACTTCCCCTACTTGCAAAGGTTGTTTGTGCAATAGTGGTTGATATAGTTCTGGGAAGTTTGCAACTTGTCGCGTCATTTTCTGGCAGGGGGGAGGGATGGTGGCGTACTCATGGGCAATGGTAGCAATGGTATGGTTAGCGTTATACAATTCAATTTGGCAACGCTCAACTTGCAATACCCGTGCCAATTCACTAGTAACTCTTTTTAAAACCTCTTCTGCATCTAGGCGATCGCGGATTAATTCAGTAATATATCGCACCACGGCTTCAGACTGCTGCAACTTAAGTTGACTTTGCAAATACTGTACCTGCTGATGCAGTTGTGCATTTTGGATGGCAATGCCGATTTGGGTTGCCAACTGCTTAAGCAAGTCGATTTCTGTTTGCTGCCATTGTCGTGGTTGACAACAGTGCTGGGTAATTAACAGCCCCCATAAATCTTGCCCAAACAAAATTGGCACTACCAAGTTAGCCCTCACTTGCAAAGAAGCAAGGAAATCAATCTGGCAAGGGTGTAGCCCAGCTGCATAAATATCTTCTACAATTTGAATACAACCGCGTTTGTAGCGTTCGACGTGTTTTTCGCTAAAGCAGGAGTCTTGAATATTTTTTCCCAACAAGGGAATACCAGGAGCAATAGTTGATTCTGCAACTATTGTTCCACCACCATCAGACTCTAAGCGGTAAATTAAAACGCGATCGCTCAACAAAAATCGCCGTATCTCTGTTACTGTTTGAGCGAGAATCGTATCTAAATCTAGAGATTGGCAAATCTTTTGAGCGATCGCTCCGATTAGTTGATTATTCCAGTCATGAAAATCTGTACCGATTTGGAAATTGTGACACGATGCTTGTGCTAACTCTGCGGTTGATTCCGATGGATTGATATTCATGCGAGAGTCCCTGTTTATTGTTACTGACTCTTGTAGACGCTCTCTATACAGATATATAATTGTGGTAGATGCTTGTTAGCGCCTTTAGGCAAAGTATTTTCAGCCTTGGTTTATCGACATTTAAAACATTTAAATCGTGCGCCGATTTTGATGAAAAAGCTAGTAAAGCTTACATAAATAAATTTAAAAAGTCCTGCTTGTTGAAAGCTAAAATGCATTTGCAGGTAAATGATAAAGATATCGAGGTATGTCTTTAAGATTTTCTTAACATTCTTGCATACATAGGTAGAAAAAACTTATGATGCAATTAAATTTTATAATTCTTAATATTCACACGGAAAAGTAAATAAAAATATTGGATGTTGCTGAATCAAGATATGAATTGTCATTCTGTAAGCGAAGCCTTGCCGTAGGGTACGAAAGTGAAGCGTCTACAGCATGACAAAATAAAATTCATACGCCAATTCAGCAACGCCTTTCATTTTTTACGGTTACGAATTAATAAATACAGAAAATAGGGAGCGCCAACAACAGCAGTTACCACCCCACAAGGAAGTTCAATCGGTGCAAACAGCGTCCGTCCTACCAAGTCTGCTACAACAACAATTATTCCCCCCAACAGTGCTGAGGTAGGAATTAAACCTTCATGGGTTGCACCTACTAACTGTCGTCCTAAATGAGGTGCTATTAAACCGATAAAGCCAATCATACCGGCGGTAGCGACTCCCACAGCAGCCAAGGCTACACCCACCAGCACTAGTAAACCACGTTGCCACTCCACACGACTACCCAGACTTTTTGCTACATCATCCCCCAAGTTCAGAGCATTCAAATGTCTTGCCAGTATCAAAGCCATTGGTACAAAAATAACTAACCAGGGTAATAAGGAAAATACTTGCTCACTCGTACGCCCGTAGACACTGCCAGCTAACCAAACCAAAGCATTACTAACGTCATAAATATTCCCAAAAGTAATCATCAAGCTGGTTATAGCGCTGGCGATCGCAGATAAACCAATACCCATCAAAATTAATCGAATCGGGGAACTACCTTTGTTCCAAGCCAGCAAGTAAATTAAAACAGCCATAAGCAAAGCACCAGCAAAGGCTGATAGAGGCAAAGTGTAAATTGGTGCTGAAGGAAACAGTATAATTACTGTAACTGCCATCAGGCTCGCCCCGGCATTGATGCCAATAATACCAGGGTCAGCTAGGGGATTATGTGTTAGACCTTGGAAGATAGTGCCAGAAATTGCCAGTGCCACTCCCACCATAAAAGCAACAAGAGTACGTGGCAGACGCAGATTGTGAATCACAAAAGCATGATCTGGGTTTCCCGTATCCAAACCCAATGAAGTTTTGACGATATCCAAAGGCGAAATTGGATATTCTCCCCGCCCTAAATTCATTACCATCGCTACTACAATCACTACCGCCAAACATAGCAGTATGACTGGTACACGTCGGTCGATGCGGAAAGATATTGCCTGGGAACGGATGACTAGCCAATCCAACTTCATTTTTTCACCTTTGACTTAGCCAGATACACAAAAAAGGGAGCACCAATCAGTGCTGTCATTACACCCACAGGTAACTCCTGTGGTTTGAGCAACACACGTGCAGCAATGTCTGCTACTAGGAGTAAAATTGCACCCGCAATTGCAGAATAAGGTAAGATCCAACGATAATCGGCTTTAATAAAAAATCTCACAATATGGGGAACAACTAAGCCAATAAAACCAATTGGCCCCGCAAGAGACACTGAACTTCCTGCTAGTAAAATTACGCTAATGGCAGTAATGATCTTGATCAAAGCTGTCTGTTGACCTAAGCCTTTAGCCACATCTTCACCTAGACTCATAGTAGTAATCTGCCTACCAAGGGCAAAAGCAACTACTAATCCAATCACGACGAAAGGTAGCGCTTGGAAGAGTATGTTAGCATCGCGGCCAGCCAATGAACCAGCTAACCAAAATCTAATTTCTTCTAGGGTTCGTTGACTGACGATCAGGATAGCAGTAGTGAGAGAAGAAATCAGAGCCGTCATCGCCGCACCCGCAACTGTCAGATTCAGTGGGGTAGCTCCTCCTCTTCCCAGAGAACCAAGGAAGTAAACTAATATCGCTGTGGCTCCTGCACCCAAAAAGGCCACAATGGTTAAAATACTAACGGATGAACTGCCAACAATAAAAATTGTTGCAACTACAGCCAGTGCTGCTCCCGACTCAATACCCAAAATCCCTGGATCTGCTAAGGGGTTTCGCGTCAAACCCTGCATTAACGCTCCAGAAACTGCAAGCGCTGAACCTACAAGGATAGCAATGAGCACGCGCGGTAATCTGACAGTCTGGATGACTAAGTGTTCATAGGAACCGTCAAAGTTTATAAAGGATGTCAAAATCCGATCTAGAGGTATTTCTGCTGCACCCAGCGTGACACTGTATACCAAGCAAATTAGCAGGATAACAAGTCCCAGAACCAGACCAAATAAGGCTGACATTGGTGGCTTTTTCAATCCTCTAGATGAGACTGTGGTCGCTTTTATCATTATCTTGCTGTCACTTGAAAATATTACACTCTACTGGTTATTTGTTTTTTTAATTGGCACTCTCAATAGTTAACAGCTTTCTAATCATTAAGTTGAGAATCTTTATTGATAAATTATATATACATTACATTATTATGTAGCTATTTCTCCTTTTTCAAAAAGATTAAAAAAGGCAGAAGGGAATCACATGGAGATTCTGCCCTACCTGATTAAAGACTGCCTGTAAGACGGGTTCTTAAACCCCTATGGCTCCTGTCAGAAGGCTTCGCTACAAAATAATTATTATACCTTCGGCGGAAAGCAGAAGGTGGATAAAGGATACAGTTCAAGTTTTGACATAATTTCTCAATACAATGGGATAGTGTAACAATCTGTATTATTCAATTGGCAAAACTATAATTTCTTAGCTTTTCTAAACTCACTGACAACTTCTTTAATGTCACGTAACTCTCCCTCTACTAGATAATTCAATTGCCGCATTTCGTCAGCAGAAATACGCCCAGCAAGTTGACTGGGAATAGTTTGCAGGATATTTGCAATGCCCAAAATCGGTTGACGCAGTGACTTTTGGCGGGTAATTAATATGCCTAATGGTATACTTACAATAGTGGCAATACCAATAGAAATTACTACTAGCAGTAAGTGTTCCAACGTACGTTCGAGGATGTCCGAGGCGTATTTGATCAGGAAAAAGTCGCTGAAGTTCATAGGGTAAAAGATTTCAAACATTGCAGAAAGGCCAGGGCTTCTGGATGTTGCGATCGCACAAATTCTTTCGGCGTTTCCAACACTACTAATTCTCCCTCATGCATTAAACCAATTCTCGATGCCAAAACAAACGCTTCTTGGATATCATGAGTGACAAAAACAACTGTCTTACCCAACTCCTGTTGTAAGCGTTTAAATTCTTGTTGCAGTTCTAACCGCGTAATCGGATCGAGTGCGCCAAAGGGTTCATCCATTAATAATACAGGTGGATCGGCTGCGAGTGCCCTTGCTACACCAACTCGTTGTCTTTGCCCTCCTGAAAGTTCGTGGGGATATCTTTGAGCAAATTTTTGTGGTTCTAAACCCACTAACTGCAACAGTTCATGAACGCGGCTTTTAATTTGTTTGGGTTTCCAACCTTCTAAATTAGGGACTAAACCCACATTGCGTTCAACAGTGAAATGGGGAAATAAACCAGTTTCTTGAATGACATAACCAATCTTGCGCCGCAGTTTAATTTCATCCCATGCGGTTGTAGGGGTGTCATTAAATAAAACTTCGCCTTGGGTAGGTGTGAATAGACGGTTAATTAATTTCATAGTCGTGGTTTTACCGCTACCACTGCGTCCAAGTAATACTAGCGCTTCTCCCCGACTAATGCTGAAATTGAGATTTGATACCAATGGGCGATGGTTGCGGCTAAAGGTGACATTGCGAAATTCGACAGCAATCTCTTGGGGCATAGGTGAGTTTCTGTGGGAGTTGATTTTATGTTTGGATTACTGCGTGGTGTTTTTCTGGGTACTGCTTTGGTACTCCCAAGCAGGAAACTTTATCCTTACCTAACTGATCGAATTGGTAACTATGAAGAGCTAGAACCATATTTTGATGTTTGGCGAGCAGTTAGGATCGAAGAGGGTTTTCTTGCAATCTTTGTGATTGAACACGATCGGGTAGATAACAATGTACCAACGCTTACTAAAGGAACAGATGGTCGTGCGTTGATCTGAAGTTTCCTACATGGATAACTATGTAGAGTAAGGAATCGGAAGTTGTGACGCAGTTGTTTTTCGTTGCTTCAATTTCTTGCTTCCCCTTGCTGATTCCCATTGTTCGGTGATTCCGTTAGCCAGATTAATCAATCGTTCTACCGCTGGATCTGTGTCCCCAATTTCTGAACCTATCCAGTAACGGTGTAGTTTTTCTGCTGCATAAAATATAGAGGATGCCATGCTCACTCATGTAAACCTGTTGCAATCCTTGTTGAATTGCAACATCAGTTGCAATCAGTTGAAAAGGGAGCATTTATTTAACCTTTGGTACATTAGTATAAATTGAGTCTATAAACTCTATTGACAGTTGTCAATAGAGTTTGGTTGAGAGGTTGTACTACGTGGCTGATAAGGTTTTCCAGTAGGTTGATTCCTATATTTTTCTAACTCAGCAGCTTCTATGTAGTAGTAACGCCCTAGTTTGCAAGCAATAATCTGACCATTCTTAATAAGGTCGTGAACTCGCTGACGGGTTACACCAAGTAACTTGGCAGTTTGAGCTACAGAAAGTAATTCAGGACTGTCATTTGAAGCAAAGTCTGCCATACGATAGCCTAGAGGTGTACTTTGATCCCAAAAATCAATTTTCTCGATGATGAAGAATGTGTTGCTTGCTTATTATTCCCAAGCTGTCTTGATGCAATAGTTCTCTGCTGATAAATACCAATTATCCAACTTAAAATAGCAATACATACAAAAAAGTTACGAGCTTTGTTCACCTTTAGCCTCGCGCGATCGCTTCTTTTGTGGCATCTGTTGTATACTCTTTTACCACTGTTGCACAGCCACATCCATCTGTAAACCAACAAAAAACTTCAAAAAGACAATTTGACACTGCTAGTTACTCGCAGAACAGATTCTTGCTGAAATTTTTGCTTATAACTTGCGATCACCTCTTCAATTTGAGAATTTTTAGTTGGGCTATTTTCGTAAATCAGAATGACTAGTTTAGTCTTTTCCCTGGTGAGTTTGCCATTTCGGTTGAGATACTGCCCGTAGCCATCCATCACAGTTAGTCCATCTTGAAAGCGGGGTGTAATCACACGATTCAAAAATAGTTGCCACTCAACCTCAGAAACCGTCTTCCCTCCAGGTTTGGATAAACCAAAGTACAACTCATCTTTGGTAAGAGTCCTTTGGCTTGAGTAAGAAGTGGATGCTGGGGACGATTGGGTGCGAACAATAGTGTTTGTATCGGCAGGACTGATAAAAAGTAAACTTGTGAGAATGAGGCTATTTAAACTTTTTTGCAGAATAGTCATAGAAGCACCACGGTTGCTATCGCCAGGGTATAGCTTCACATATTGGTATTAGTGTTCCGAAAAACTTGCAATTAAAAAAGCGATCGCCTCTGTTTGTAAAAGTGCGATCGCTTTTTCTATTCAAGATTGAATTCAATCTCAAATCCTTACACCAGCAATGTTTGCATCAAGGGCCGATCTTCTGATATCTTGCCCGTCCGCAACCATTCTTCCAACTCAGCCGGTGCTTTGGCTTGGTTGATTTTCTCGCGTAGTTCTGCGCCTTCGAGAATTTCTTTTTGCAACAGTTCTTGTGCGGTTTCCTCTAACAAATCGCGGTTTTCGTGCAGAATCGTCAAAGCAATGTGATGGGCATTATCTACTATCTGCTTCACCTCGCGGTCAATTTCCTCAGCTACTTGCGGGCTGATGGATCGACGCGGGTTGCCGTAACCTTCGAGAAACTGCTGTTGAATCTTCTCAAATGCTACAGGGCCGAGTTTATCACTCATACCGTAGAGGGTGACATAGCGTTCTGCCAAGTCAGTAGCTTTCTGGATGTCGTCACTAGCACCAGTGGAAACTTTACCAAAGACGATTTCTTCTGCGGAACGTCCGCCCAATAAGATAGCAATGCGACCGCGAATTTCGTCTTCAATCATCAAGAAGCGGTCTTCTTCGGGCATTTGAATTGTGTAACCCAAAGCACCGACACCCCGAGGTACAACGGAGATTTTCTCGACTTTACCAGCTCCGGGCATCAAAGCACCGACGATCGCATGACCAACTTCGTGATAAGCTACAGTCTTCTTCTCGGTTTCATTGAGAACGCGAGAGCGTTTTTCTAAACCAGCAACAACACGCTCAATGGCTTCGTTGAAATCTGCCATTGTTACCGCTTGCCGATTTTGCCGCGCAGCTAGCAATGCAGCTTCGTTAACTAGGTTAGCCAAGTCTGCACCCGCAAAACCAGGAGTTCTACCAGCGATGATACCCAAGTCTACATCACCAGCTAATTTGACGTTACGGGCATGAACTTTCAGAATTGCTTCCCGACCAATTTTATCAGGACGATCCACAACGACTTGACGGTCAAAGCGTCCGGGACGGCGCAAAGCTGGGTCAAGTACTTCTGGACGGTTGGTAGCGGCAATGATAATCACGCCTGTGTTGGCATCAAAGCCATCCATTTCGCTTAATAACTGGTTAAGGGTTTGTTCGCGCTCATCATTACCACCCATAATTGGGCCACCAGCAGCACGAGACTTACCCAGTGCATCTAATTCATCGATGAATACGATACAGGGCGCTTGTTGTTTAGCTTGTTCAAACAAGTCGCGCACCCTGGCCGCACCTACACCCACGAACAGTTCGATGAACTCCGAACCGGAGATGCTGAAGAAAGGAACACCAGCTTCGCCAGCGATCGCTTTTGCTAAGAGTGTTTTACCTGTTCCTGGAGGCCCCACCAACAGCACACCTTTGGGGATTTTCGCGCCCAAGCGGGTGTATTTACCAGCATTTTTCAGGAAGTCTACGATTTCTTCCAATTCGGCTTTCGCTTCATCTACACCAGCAACATCAGTAAATTTGACACCAGTGTTACCTTCAGAGTAGATGCGAGCTTTGCTTTTACCCACTGTCAACGCAGCAGGGCCACCTCCCTGACGGCTGAGTAAAAAGCCCCAGATACCAAAGAAAATTAACGGTGGTACAACCCAGCTGAGGATAGTGCCAATCCAGCCATTTTGGCTTGGTGGTGGTGCAGCAAATTCGACATTATGGTCGCGGAGAATTTTAGGTAAATCCAGGTCAACAGCGATTGGTGTTGTCTGGAAAACCTGTTCGACGGTTTTGCCATCGGGGGTTTGAGTTTTGATCGAATATTGAATGCGATCGCTACCCACAACCGCCCGATCTACTTTACCCGCTTCTACCTGAGCAACAAACTCACTGTAGGGAACTTGCGGTAGTCTGGGGCCAAGAAAGCTAGGAACGATAAAGTTAAGGAGTAACAGCAGAGTGAAAAGAATCAGTAAGCTGCCGCCGAATTGGCGCATTCTTGGGGGTTTAATTGGGTTTTTGTTATTAGTTTCTACAGGCATCTTTAATTTTAGTCTCCGATTACACTGAAAAGCTTTTTTGTCATTTGTTAGTAGTTAGTAGATAGTAGATAGTAGTTATTAGTATTAAAAATTAACCACTAACCACTAACCACTAACTACTAACCAATGTACAGACGTGCCATGGCACGTCTCTACAACTACTAACCACTATCAACTCAATAACAGCGCAAATAAACCGCACAAAGCAATACCATCAAACACACCAGCGCCTCCGATACTTAGCACTCCTGAACTCTTGGCTATAATGTCCTTCAAGTGCAATAAATCTGCACCAATCAAGGTTCCTAGGATACCACCAGCAAAAGCCACAGGAGCAGCATGGACAGGAACTATTAACATGGCAGACACAGCAGCTGTTAGGGGAGCTAGTAATGGATTCATCTGGATACCTATTCCTGGCACTACCCGCGATGCATAGTAGCTAACGGCTGTGACGATCGCAGTCACTAACAAAATAGCTAGGGCATTTCCTTGCGTAAATTGATACAATGCTAGCAATACGGGAATTAAGCCACCGCCAACATTGAGAGCTACCACAGTCGAACGTTGTACTTTTCTGAGGGGAATGCCCCAAAACTCCTTTAACCACAGATCGACAAAGTTATCTGCAACAGCAACTGTAGATTGGGTACGGTACAAAGGGATGTTGATAGTGCTGCCTAAAATCACCAGCGTCAATAATATAAAGGCAATACTAGGAGAAAATCCCAATTTTGCTACTGCGATTTTGACTACGTCTACTGCCAGAATAAACCAGAGAAAGGGCACTAGCAGTAACAACAGCAGAAATAGCAGCAGTGAAACTGGCAAGTAGATCATAGGGGTGTGCAAGCAGGAGTTAGCTTTTTTCTGCTTGAATTTATTGTAAAAATTAGATGTTACAATCCGCTTTCGTATCAACCCCCCATAAAAAGGTGAATAGCCGTACTTTGAATATGGAAAGTCAAATTGGATTTGTTTTGAAAGTATTTTTACTCTCTGCTGTCATTTCAGTCTTGATTAAATATGCAGGTATTTTTCTCCCTATTCCTGCAACGGCAACAAATGCCTTGATTCTAGTCTTGTTGCCAACAGTGCTAATGGCGATCGCCTTGTTGTGGCGATTCCAAGCACAGAAGCAAAGTTAACTGACACTCACTAGGCAAAACTTGCTAGAATCAACTAGCCTAGCCGCATCTCAAATAGACAGTAATTTCTTAACTGCCAGGAGTTAGAGAGTGAATCTAGGTCAATGGATGGGCTTAATTGCCCTACTTGTTTCTCTGTATATTTTATGGCAAATTAAGGAAGTACTATTACTTATATTTGCCGCAATCGTATTAGCAACTACCTTAAATCGACTCGCTCGAAGATTTCAACGTTCGGGAATCAGGCGTGGATTCGCTGTAACCCTGTCAGTAAGCATCTTTATAGCTGGTATAGTCGGTTTTTTCTGGTTGATCGTGCCGCCTTTTGCCGTTCAGTTTCAAGAACTCACTTATCGGGTTCCTCAAGGCATAGAGCGCTTTAATGCTTGGCTTTACCAACTGAGAGCAGCCCTTCCCAGTCAGATCACTCCCTATATTCCTGATATTAATAGCTTGACCCAACAAGCACAGCCGTTTATCAATCGTGTTGTAGGCAGTTCCTTCGCCTTTGTTTCCGGCTCTTTGGAAGTAGTTCTGAAAACATTGCTAGTGCTAGTTTTAACAGGGATGTTCTTAGCCGATCCGCAGGCTTATCGCAGGCTATTCGTGCGGATGTTTCCCTCTTTTTATCGGCGGCGGGTAGATGGAATTTTGGATAAATGTGAAGTTTCCTTGGAGGGATGGATCACAGGCGCTTTCATAGCTATGTGCGTAGTTGCAATGATGAGCGTGATTGGCTTAACAGCTTTGCGCGTTCGTGCTGCGCTGGCTTTAGGAGTTTTAGCAGGATTTTTGAACTTAATTCCCAATCTAGGCCCGACACTCAGTGTCATTCCCGCAATGGCGATCGCACTTTTGGATAATCCTTGGAAATCCCTTGGTGTATTGGGTATCTACTTTATCATTCAGCAAGCAGAGAGCAATTTCATCACTCCCATAGTGATGGCGCATCAAGTATCACTGCTACCAGCCGTGACATTAATTTGCCAGTTATTTTTTGTCAGTTTCTTTGGCTTTTTAGGCTTGTTTCTCGCCCTACCCCTAACTGTTGTCGCTAAAATTTGGATTGAAGAAGTTTTAGTTAAAGATGTCTTAGATGAATGGGGTAGCAAGCCTAAAAAAGAAACTGAATTTGTAATTGTTTCTGATAATTTAAAAGACGAATCTGGGTCACAAACGCAAGGTTTAACCGCAAAAATTATCAAAAATCCTGACGAACAGACCAGTATTGATGATGATTAGTTGTTTGTTGTTTTTGGAAGTAAGACCTCACCCACTGATGCAGAGAGTGCTACAAGCCGTGGAAAGATTAGGTTTTCACTTGCATAAAGTGGATTGTGAATATGCTCACCATTTTGGCGGTCATTATCCATTTGTACAGGAGTTCGAGTTTAAACCTACAGGAAATTACAGAAATTATTTGGATGAGTTAGAAATCATTTTCCGTTTAAACCCAGATGAATTAGAGGTGTTGCTTGAGCTTGATAAACGGGCGCGTGGCTTTGGAGGGTGGTTAGATGAAGCTTTTGATCTAGATGAGCGCTATGCACGCTTTTATCTGACACAATCAGATTTAGATGAGATTAATGTAGAAGCGATGATTGATGACATCATTCACAGTCATATCCATTAATTGTTCTAATTTTTATTAATAGCTTGTCGCAGTCATTACTGCTCAAAAATCGCTATTAAATAAGGATGTTGGTAGTATGAGCGACTCCAATTTTTCAGATGCTTTGCGATGGACAGCACCAGCCAAGGCAAAGTTGCAGAATATTCCCTTCTTTGTCCGCGCCCAAGCCAAAGCCCGAATTGAGCAGTTGGCGCGTCAAGCAGAACAAGATGTGGTTACAGCAGAATTGGTTGAACAAGCTAGGCTTGAGTTTGGGCAGTAATTCTATCAGGAGTCATATCTATGACAGTCGCCACCAACCGTGCCGATCGCGTTTTACTTTACAACATTAGCTGGGAACAGTTTGAAAATCTCCTCAAAGATTTGGGAGAACATCGCGCTGCACGAGTTGCCTATGATGACGGAACTTTGGAAATTATGACTCCTCTACCCGAACATGAATATTACAAAGAAGTAATTAGCATCGCGGTACAGGATATTGCTGAGGAAATAGAACTGAATTACGAAAGTTTGGGTTCCACCACTTGGAAACGAGAAAGCCGAATGGCGGGGGTAGAACCAGATAACTGCTTTTATTTTCAAAACGTAGACGCGATTCGAGGTAGGCTGGATTTAGACTTGAGGCGAGATCCACCGCCTGATTTGGCACTGGAAATTGATATTACTAGCAAATCTTTAAATCGCTTCCCTATTTATGCGTGTTTAGGAATACCGGAATTGTGGTGTTATGATTCCGGTGAATTCAAAATTTACCACCTCCAAGGCAGTGAATACATAGAGGTAGAAAAAAGTTTAGTGTTTCCAAATTTACCAATTAGGGAACTGCCAAAACTGATTGAACAACATCGAGCAGCTGGCAGGTTGGCAATTCGGCGGGCGGTGCGGCAGTGGGTGAGGGAAATAACGAGAGGGATTTAGTTACCCCATTCTAAAGTGATTTCCAGATTAGCTGTACTAGCGTCTTTAACGAGTAAAGGTGTGAGTTTTCCTGATTCTATACCAATATCTATACCAAACTTCACACTGGCCTTATCTGGCTTAATTTTTTGTACTGTTTCTGCAATTTCCTTGGAAAGAATTTCAATTGCAGCGGTTACTTCGCGAAAAGGTCGAGTCTGAAAATTGATTTTGCGATCGCCAATCAGTGCGGCTTCAACTCTGATATTTGTACCATCACTAAGTTCTACAGAAATAATTTTGCTCTGGAGTTCCATTGTGTTTGACTGGATTGCTCTACCGTTATGGCATGTAACTACATGTAACAAATATAACTCATAATTCCGAACAAGCCTGGGGTAGTAAAAGTTGGGAAGGGGTAAGCCTTCGTCGGGGTAAAGGGAAAAGGTTAAGGGGCAAAGGGATTTTATCCTTTCCCCTTTACCCTTTAACCTAGCCGCAGGCTTTACCCTCCTACATTCATCGCCGCTAAAAAAGCCTTTTGACTCACATCTTTGTAAACCGTATCCAAATACTTCATTACCACATCAGCAGCAGTTAAGCTTGCTAGATTTTCCTCTTCTTTGGCGAGAGGAATTGACCCCAAAACATCTAAAACTGTCTCGTTAGTTGATGGTGCAATCACCACTAAGGAAGACTCTAGTGGCTCATTGTATTGCCAGAAAGAATCTATATTTAAAGAATATTGTTTCTGAGAAGATGACTCTTGAACTTCTGGTGTTGTAGTTTCATTGATTTCAACATTAGCACTACGTAATTGCCGCAAATTGCTAATAATTTGCTCTTTGGTACGTCCTCGTAATTGAAATAGTACAAAAGGGTCTTCACTGAAGCGATCGCCTAACTGATAATAAACTGCTGCAATATGTTTGCAAGGATTAGCTTTATCAGGACAAGAACATCTGCTGTGAACGTCAGACAAAGTAAAAGGAAACAGTGAAAGACCACTGGCAGTAAAAACTTCTTCTATATTTTGCGGCATTTCTCCTGCTAATAGCTTGGCAGCGAAAATTGCTTTTTTGGACATTGTTTCCACTATATAACCCCACTCTTCATCACTAAATGAATCTAGAGAAAGGGAAACTTTATAGGGTTCTGATTCGCTACCCTGTACCCTAGCTAATACCTTTGCACCTTGAAACTCAATGCTCAGAACATTACCTTGACGCGCATAATTTCTACCGCGTTCCAAACGTTTTTTAAAACGGTAAGAATCTAATAATTCTAACCAACGTTGTGACCACCATTCTCGACTGGCTTGAAGGGTGTAATTCGTCATAATTTTCCTCTCTAATTTGTAATTAATGCACAGAACCTCACCCCCCCAACCCCCTCTCCGCAAGCAGAGAGGGGGAGAATTTAATTCCCCTCTCGCGTGTACGGGGAGGGGTGAGGTTCACTCTGCATCTTCTTCTTCAATTACTGCACTACGATCTAGTAGTAGTAAGTTGCGGAGTTGGTTTGTATCCAGTTCAGTGAGCCATTCTTCACCCGCACCGACAACTTGCTCAGCTAGTTGTTTCTTACTTTCAATCATGTCATGAATTTTCTCTTCTAAAGTGCCAGTGCAAACAAATTTATGTACTTGCACGTTGCGGGTTTGACCAATACGAAATACTCGGTCTGTGGCTTGGTTTTCTACTGCTGGATTCCACCAACGGTCGAAGTGAAAGACGTGATTTGCGCGTGTTAAATTTAGTCCCACACCTCCAGCTTTCAAGGACAAAATCATAATTGGCGGGCCTTGGGGATCGTGTTGGAAACGATCTATCATTTCCTCACGTTGTTTTTTGCTGGTACTGCCGTATAAAAACAATATTTCTCGTTCTAGCTGTTGTTCTAAATAGGGTTTCAGCAGTTTACCCCACTCAGCAAATTGAGTGAAAATTAAAGCGCGATCGCCCTCTGATAACATCTCTTCCAACATTTCTTGCAACCGCAATAGCTTTCCAGATAGACGCGGTTCTAAAAGAGTAGCTTTTTTCAAATATTGGGCTGGGTGATTGCAGATTTGTTTTAGCTTCACAAGTAAAGCTAAAATCATTCCTCGACGCTGCATTCCCTCAGATGTTTCAATTTCAGCTAGTGACTCTTCTACCACTTGTTGATACAGTTCTGCTTGTTCAGGACTAAGACCGCAAAAGACGTTCATTTCCTGCTTTTCTGGTAAGTCTTGAATAATTTCGCGGTCAGTTTTTAAGCGACGCAAGATAAATGGTTGCACCAAAGAACGCAATTGGCCTAATGAAGCAGCATCACCGTACTTCTCAATCGGCATGGCAAATCTTCGCTGAAAGAATTGCTTGTTTCCTAAATACCCAGGATTGAGAAAATCTAAAATAGACCAGAGTTCTTGCAGCCTATTTTCTACTGGTGTTCCAGTCAAGGCAATGCGATATGTTGATTCTAGCTGTCGCACTGCTTGGGACTGCTTCGCCTCAGCATTTTTAATATTTTGCGCTTCATCCAAAACAATTCCTTGCCAAGAAACCCCCTGCAATGACTTTAAATCTCTATGAATCAGCGCATAACTAGTGATGACTAAATCATGCTTGTTTGCTACTTCTACAAATGCCTTACCTTTGGAGCGTTTGTCACCGTGGTATTGCAAAACTTTCAGCGTCGGCCCAAATTTTTTGACTTCCCGTTCCCAGTTTCCTAAAACTGAAGTTGGGCAAACTAAAAGTGTTGGTTTTTCTAATGCATCCTGTTCTTTCAGGTGTAGTAAGAAGGCAATGAATTGGATCGTTTTTCCCAGTCCCATATCGTCCGCAAGGCACGCACCCAAGCCCCAACGTTCGAGGAAGGTCAACCAAGCTACGCCACGCTGTTGATATGGTCGCAATTCTCCTCGGAAACTGGCGGGTGTGGGTAGGGGTTCGATTGCTTTGTTATTCGTCAAGTTAGTAATTAACTCTTGCAATGCCCCTGAAGCTTCAAAACTGACCACTGGCAATTTCTCAATTGTCTGAGTGTCCCCCGTACTCAGGCGCAAAGCATCTTCTAAAGAAAGGGCCATTTGGTCTTTGCGAGAAGCAAAAAAAGCTTGTGCTGTTTTGATGTCTTGGGGTCGCAATTCCACCCACTCACCGTTAATTTCGACAAGTGGACTATTCAGGGCTACGAGTCTGTCAAACTCTTGTTTGGAAAGAGTTTGTCCGCCAATTGCCAATTGCCACTGAAAATTCAACAAACTTTGCAAACCCAGACGTCCCTGCTTTTTGTTCGGTGTTTGGGCAGTAATTTTCAAACCTAAGCGGTTCGCCCATCCTTCACGGTTTGCCAAACTGGGAGGCAAAACTACACCCAAACCATTATCCTCAAACCGCCACTTCACCGACTTGATAAACTCGTAAGCCTGGATGGGGTTGAGGCGACAAGATTGGGGGTATGAGGTTTCCAAGCTGGGTACAATGATTGGATATAACCGCGAAGCTAAACCCAAACCACGTAAAAACGTCTCTTGCGGCTGTTTGATTGTGCGTTCTCGATAAACTAAGCTTTCGACTGGATGCTGCCATATTGTTTCTGCATCCACTAAAAATTCTGGATCGTCTGGTGCCTGGAGGAAATAGGCTAAAGTCCAATCAGTTTCTCCTGACTCCGGCGGATGTAGGACAAAACAGGTACGAAACAGGTTTTTCCCTGCCAGTTGGTATTGCAGGGGCATTTTCCAAGCTTTTAATGCCGCTTCCAATCGTTCCAAACCAATTGCTTCGGCGTTGAATGCGCCTGATGCAGCTGTTAAAGAATGCAACCATTGCCGCACTGCCGATGGTAGAGATGCCATTAGCCTTGTTTCTAGAATCGCTTGGGAACCCACCATCACCCGAACTTGGGCATCGATAGTATGGTTGAGAAATCCCAGCAGAAATTCTTGCGGTTCCAGTGGCAAGTCTAAATAAAGAGGAGAGTGAGGAGTGAGGAATTCCCCATTGCCCCTTGCCCCTTGCCCATTGCCCAGTTGATACGTCCGACACGCCAAGGGCATCAGTTGCGAAAATTTTTCTAGGCGCGTGCCGTCCAAAGCACTGTCTAGAAGTGCTTGCCATTTGGTGAAGCTTGAACCATCTGTTTGCCTTTCAAGAGTAGGTAAAAATTTACACCGTGCAATTAAATCCAAACTCCAACGAGCAATTTGCGACCAAAAGCGTAAATCTCCTCCGATAAAACCATCTTCGCCATTGGCAACACTCAAGGGTAGAGAAGTAAGAAATTTTACTGTGTCCTTGGGAGTGAGACAAAAACCCTCGACTCGCCACGGATATAAGTATTGTGAAAATGGTTTTTCTGAACCTAATATTGCCGAATGTACGGGAGAAATTGATGCTGTTCCCTCTTGTTCGCTGACTGAAAAATAAGTGGGTAAAGCAATAATTTGTGAGTGCGTTGGCAAACTGACATCGGCAGCATTTGCAGCTTTGCGCGATCGCCCTTTTTGTATAGACGTTACCTGCAACGTCTGCTGTATCGATTCGGGAATTGTCAGATTATGAGAATGCAGCCACTCGCTTAATTCAGTCGGTGCGATCGCATAAGGGTGAAGTGGCACTTCTGTCAATGCACTTGGATCAATGTTCGCCCCAAGAGTTCGCCAAGTCTCTCCCCAAATAAAAAAACAGCTACCCTGATTTCCTAGTAACCAACTACCGTGTAAAATTGCCATTTGCCAATTACTCAGATATTCGCAAAACTAAAGCCTTGAATTTGCTTATTTTCTACTTTTGGTCATTCCTTAATTTCCAAATTTTCAAGAATTATTATTAATAATATTTAAATATAATTACTTACTAGTAAATAATCTTAATAAAGATTAGCAAAAATGCAATTACCCCTTTATAAAATCTTAAAAAATGGCATAAAAGTAGAATTAGATTATATGCATAAAAAAGAACAGGAGGAAGTGAGGGAATTACTAAATATGACGATCGCAGAAGGTAACACTTATCCCCAAAAGCAACCCCTCTCTCCATCAGAATTTGCAGCTTACTGGTTGAATCACCAAGCTTTTGTGGTCAGGAGTTTTGGTGAGTCTACCACACAAGCACCAAACGAAATATTGGGAGCGTTTTGGTTTTGTAGAGACGCAAAATTTTGCGTCTCTACATTATTCCAGGTCGGTGTAGCCATATATGCAATGCTGGTTTTATTGTACAACCGCAAAAGCGAGGTCTGGGGATTGGAAGGTTCATGGGAGAGGCAATGCTTTTAATTGCTGCTAGTCTGGGCTACGAGGCGGTGATGTTTAATTTGGTGTTTAGTACTAATATAGCTTCTATACGACTGTGGCAATCATTGGGCTTTCAGACAATTGGGCGGATTCCGGGTGCAGTGAAACTAGATACACAACAAGTGATAGACGCGTTGATGATGTATCGACAACTACGATAAACAACTTGTTTATCATTGTGATATGTTACTCAAGCCAGCATTAGTTCATAAATGTTAGGATTGCCACAGAGAGAGAAAAGCGTGCATAGAAGGAAAAAAAACTGAATGGGAGAATTTGAGAAGTCAATATCCTTTGACGGACGGGATATTCGACTGAAGGTGGGTCTACTAGCACCCCAGGCTGGTGGATCGGTGTTGATACAATCTGGGGATACGGCGGTTCTAGTCACAGCTACGCGATCGGCAGCCAGAGAAGGCGTCGATTTTCTGCCCCTCACTGTAGATTACGAAGAAAGACTGTACGCAGCAGGCAGGATTCCTGGAGGATTATTGCGGCGGGAAGGCCGTCCGCCAGAAAGAGCAATTCTGACTAGTCGTCTTATTGACCGTCCTTTGCGTCCTTTGTTCCCGTCTTGGTTGCGGGATGATCTGCAAGTTGTGGCACTAACCCTTTCTATGGATGAGTTAGTACCACCAGATGTATTGGCAGTTACTGGTGCTTCTATTGCCACTCTCCTTGCGAAGATTCCGTTCCATGGACCAATGGCAGCAGTGCGAGTTGGTTTAGTGGGTGATGATTTTATTATTAACCCCACTTACGCGGAAATTGAAGCCGGAGACCTAGATTTGGTGGTAGCAGGTTCACCGGATGGTGTGATTATGGTGGAGGCAGGAGCCAATCAACTGCCCGAACGAGATATTATTGAAGCGATTGAATTTGGCTATGAAGCTGTGCAGGATTTAATCAAAGCGCAGCAAGATTTAATCGCAGAATTGGGTTTAGAAATTGTCCACGAACCACCACCAGAGGTGGACTCGTCACTGGAAAACTTTATCAGCGATCGCGCTACTGATGAAATTAAGAAAATCCTGTCGCAATTTGATTTGGATAAAAATCAGCGGGATAGTGCTTTAGATGCAGTTAAAGAAACAATTGTCGCCGCGATCGCCGAACTGCCAGAAGAAGACCCAATCCGAGTTGCCACCACTGCCGATCGCAAAGCACTTGACAACACTTTCAAAGAAATTACTAAAAAGTTAATGCGCCGTCAAATCATCGAAGATGACGTACGAGTTGATGGCCGCAAACTAGATGAAGTCCGCCCTGTCTCTTGTCTAGTTAATTTGTTGCCCAAGCGCGTTCACGGTAGCGGTTTATTTAACCGGGGGCTAACCCAGGTATTATCTGCTTGTACTCTCGGCACACCGGGAGATGTGCAAACCTTAAACGATGATTTGCAACAAGACCAACAAAAACGCTACATGCACCATTATAATTTCCCGCCATTCTCCGTTGGGGAAACCAAACCCCTGCGGGCACCAGGACGCCGGGAAATTGGTCACGGAGCGCTGGCGGAAAGAGCGATATTACCCGTGCTACCACCAAAAGAGGAATTCCCTTACGTAATTCGGATTGTATCGGAAGTACTTTCTTCCAATGGTTCCACCTCGATGGGTTCAGTGTGTGGTTCTACACTAGCTTTGATGGATGCTGGTGTACCCATTGCCAAACCCGTCAGCGGTGCAGCTATGGGTCTGATTAAAGAAGGCGACCAAGTCCGAGTTCTGACAGACATTCAGGGCATCGAAGACTTTTTGGGTGACATGGACTTTAAAGTTGCAGGGACAGATACGGGAATTACTGCCTTGCAAATGGATATGAAAATCAGCGGTTTGTCCTTAGACATTATCTCTCAAGCAGTCCACCAAGCCAGAGCAGCACGTTTGCATATTCTGGAGAAAATGCTCCAGACAATTGACCAACCGCGTACAGAGATGTCAGCCTATGCGCCACGTCTTTTAAGCATCAGGATTGACCCAGACATGATTGGTCTGGTGATTGGGCCTGGAGGTAAGACAATCAAGGGTATCACTGAAGAGACTGGTGCTAAAATTGACATTGATGACGACGGTACGGTGACGATTTCTGCTGTGGATGAAAATAAAGCTAAGAAAGCTAAAAATATCATCCAAGGCATGACGCGCAAGCTTAATGAAGGTGATGTCTACGTAGGTCGCGTGACCAGAATTATACCGATTGGTGCGTTTGTAGAGTTTTTGCCAGGCAAAGAAGGCATGATCCATATTTCTCAATTAGCTGACTATCGTGTCGGCAAAGTTGAGGATGAAGTTGCTGTCGGTGATGAAGTAATTGTGAAAGTGCGTGAAATTGATAACAAGGGTCGAATTAATCTGACGCGCTTGGGTATTCACCCAGATCAAGCAGCTGCGGCGCGAGAAGCAGCGGTAAATCGATAAATCAATAAATTGATCAATTAATTATGGATTGAGAATGAGTCTCAAATCCATAATTGTGACAGCGATCGCTCCTCCATCATGCGATCGCTTTGTCGTTATTTGTTGGTTGTTAGTGGTTATGAATCAAATTAACAGGGTTGCAATTATTGGTGGAACCCACGGGAATGAGTTTACAGGAGCATACCTGATGAAAAAGTTTGAGCAATTTCCCGACTTAATTAAACGACCCAGTTTTGAAACACTGACATTGTTGGGTAATCCTAAAGCTTTTGCAGAATGCAAGCGTTACTGAATTTAAAGTGTTCTTGCCAGCAGTAGAAGCAACGGCAATGCCGCTAATAGAAGACCTCGAACTGCTTAAAGGAAACGGAGAATTAGTTCTAGTTGTAGATGACGAAGCCAAAATTCTGGAGACGACCAAAATCTCACTAGAAACTTACAACTATAGAGTGATTACAGCCAGGGATGGAATTGAGGCGATCGCACTATATGCCCAACATCAAGATGAAATTAGCGAGGAGATAAAGAGGACACGGTGACGCGGGGACACGGGAACGCGGAGAGTATTGTTGATAGGTTCTCCGCGTCGCCGCGTCTCCCACTCCCCCTTTTCCCCCTTATCCCCAGAGGGAACCCCGAGTTCCCTCTGTCTCCCCTTCCTTCCTTGAGGGATATCGATACTAGGGCTTAAATGTAGAGGGTTTAGGCTTGTGCATAACACCTTTGACTTCAGAACTTCTCACTTGAAAGCCCTTTCAAGGTGTAATGTATTTTTCTTGGTGTCTTAGTGCCTTGGTGGTTCAAAAGTCAATTTTTTCACCACAAAGACACTAAGACACAAAGGTGAAAAGCTCAAAATTCGGGAAATTTTTTGAGGATTTTTACTCACCTTGAAAGGGCTAGTCCTAATTCACATCAGGCGTAAGATAGCAAAAATGTTGAGCGATCGCTATAATTTGCTTTCACTGGTGAGGTCTCTAACTGAGAACAGGTGGGAGTATTTCAATGCTAAATCCAAAATCTCCAATCCAAAATTCCAAATCCAACCAAAAAAGATACAAACTCCTAAGTTTATTCATAGGATTCCCTTCTGCCTTCTTTTTGATATCTGCTTTAGTTTCCCGTCCTGTTTTGAGTGCAGAACGGCTCACCCTCTCCTACGGTCTTGTAAGGCGCTCCATTCCCATAGCTTCTCTGGAAATTTACGCAATAACAGGTAAAATCGATGATGAATTAGCTACATATTTTAAGTATGCTCCCAAGGAGCGACTCCCGCAAATTAGAGAGGCATTGCTGACTCCCATTCCTTTGAATGCCGTGCAAGTTTCGCAGTTTCTCTACACCCCAATTGGCGAAAGATTGCTAGAAGATTTAGCAGAAGTCGTTCAGGGAGAAACTCGCTCTACTGGTTTGTATGGAATTCGTGCGGCACTAATTTTAGCAGCGGCTGACCCTGAAGGCTTTACTCTATTGAATATACTACACAAATTTCCCTCAAGGGATATTTCGATTAATTTAGTCCGCGCCCTACAAATTGCCAACTCTTTCCAGAATTTCGTAGATCAAACTCAGGATGCGATCGCCCTGATTAACAAGCAAGCCCAACAAGAAGCTATCACCAATCCTGCGGATCTAATCTCCTTTAGCCGAATAAACTTGCTACTACCGGGAACCTATCAATGGCAAAAGCAAACTATTACGCTAGAAGATCGATCGCGCGATCGCAGATTTCCCGTCGATATTTACCTACCACAAGCTTCTATTCCTAAACCTGTAGTTGTCATCTCCCACGGACTCGGTTCTGATCGAACAAGTTTTGCTTACCTAGCTGAACGTCTAGCTTCCTATGGCTTTGTCGTTGCTGTTCCCGAACATCCTGGTAGCAATGCCCAACAGTTGCAAGCATTATTGTCAGGTAGATCCGCTGAAATCACAAGCCCGAGAGAGTTCATTGACCGACCTTTGGATATTAAGTATTTATTGGATGAACTTAGCCGCCAGTCCCAATCTAATCCAGGTTGGAAAGGGCGTATGAATTTGGAACAAGTAGGCGTAGTGGGACAATCCTTTGGAGGGTACACAGCTTTAGCATTAGCAGGCGCACCGATTAATTTTCAGGAACTACAAAATAACTGTCCACCCCTACAAGACACACTTAATGTTTCGCTCTTGCTACAGTGTTTGACTGTAGAATTAGCAGAGTCTAATAAATATAATCTATCTGACCCGCGAATAAAAGCGGCGATCGCTATTAACCCAGTGATCAGTACTGTTTTGGGAAAAGACAGTCTCAGTCAAATTAAAATCCCAGTGATGATTGTGAGTAGCAGCGCCGATACAGCTGCTCCGGCTTTACCAGAACAGATTCTACCGTTTACCTGGCTAACAACACCAAACAAATATTTAGTATTAGTTAATGGCGGTACGCACTTTTCGATGATTGCCCAATCACCCAATGATGCTTTGCCATTACCAGAACAGGTGATTGGCCCTTATCCTGCTTTAGCACAACGCTATGTCAATGTTTTAGGCGTTGCCTTTTTCCAAACCTACGTCGCCAATCAGCCAGGTTATCTCCCCTACCTGAGTGCAAATTACACTAGTATCATCAGTCAACCACCATTGCCGATATCATTAGTGCGAGCGATCGACTTTAACAATGATTGATACTACTCAAACACAGGGGGCCATAACTCAGAAATTGCAATTTCCCAGCCAGGAAACAACTCAGGGATAGTTAACTTGTCCTCACTTGCTAGCATTTCCATTTCACCATTTGGACGATACACACTCACAGTTAGCTCATCTGGGTTTATCAATATTCCAACCTGTGCTCCTAATTGCAAAAATAGTAACCTCTACAGAGTCTGATTGCGATCTTATCTTTAATAGCTAAGCATACAATTTTGTCAAAATAGGATATGTCATCGCATAAGCATTAATATCCAACAAAAACTATCCAATATCTTAAATTTAAAATTCAAACTATATGAATCGTCCTATCTATCTCGATAATCACGCCACCACACCTGTAGATGAACGGGTACTGGCAGCCATGCTACCCTACTTCAGCGAACACTTTGGCAATCCAGCCAGCATCAATCATGTTTACGGTTGGGAAGCAGAAGCAGCTGTGAAGAAGTCCCGAGAAATTTTAGCTGAAGCTATCAACGCCACGCCAGAAGAAATTGTTTTTACTAGCGGTGCAACAGAAGCCAATAATTTAGCGATCAAAGGAGTAGCCGAAGCCTATTTTCAAAAAGGGCAACATATTATTACTGTTGCCACCGAACACAGCGCCGTACTCGATCCTTGCAAATATCTGCAAACTCTCGGTTTTGAAATTACGATTCTCCCTGTTCAAAAAGATGGACTGATTGATTTAACCGAGTTGGAAAAAGCCTTTCGTCCTGACACAATTCTAGTTTCGGTGATGGCTGCGAATAATGAAATTGGTGTGTTGCAGCCATTGGCAGAAATTGGCGCTATCTGCCGAGAGCGTGATGTAATTTTTCACACTGATGCTGCCCAGGCGATCGCCAAAATTCCTCTAGATGTACAGGCAATGCAAATTGACCTGATGTCGCTCACAGCACATAAAGTTTACGGCCCCAAGGGTATCGGGGCGTTATACGTTCGTCGCCGCAACCCAAGAGTACAACTAGCGCCTCAGCAGCATGGCGGTGGCCACGAACGGGGGATGCGTTCTGGCACTTTGTATACACCGCAAATCGTCGGATTTGGGAAAGCAGTGGAGATAGCTTTACAAGCACAAGCCACAGAAAATCAACGTCTCACCCAACTCCGGCAAAGATTGTGGGAGGTACTTTCCCAATTAGAGGGAATTCATCTCAACGGACATCCCACCCAGCGACTAGCCGGAAATTTGAATATCAGCATTGAGGGAGTGGATGGAGCCGCATTACTGTTAGGATTGCAACCAGTGATGGCAGTCTCTTCTGGTTCGGCTTGTTCCTCAGCAACTACCGCACCTTCCCATGTTCTGACAGCACTGGGACATTCAGAACAGTTGGCTTATGCATCAGTGCGGTTTGGCATTGGCAGGTTTAATACTGCTGAAGAGATTGAACGAGTAGCACAGCATACAATGGCTACGGTTCAAAGTTTAAGAAAGCAAAAGACATTGGTTTGAGTGAAGATAATTTTTCTCTTTGTGTCTTGGTGTCTTAGTGGTAAAAAAAAGTTTGTTAACCACCAAGACACCAAGACACCAAGCAAAATCCTGTTTTTGTGACTGCTGCTTAACTTTGTGTCAATTTTTCAATCAGTTGCAGCAGATGTTTCTCTAACTTTCCTAATGCTTCTGATGCAGAGGTTTTATCAATGTCGTGAATTAGCCAGTATTCCACCCTATCTAGCCATTTAGGAAAACGTTCTAGAATCAAAGGTCGATGTTCTAACTCATCTAATGCAATTACCAGATCTACTGTGTGGAAATCTTCCTCTAGAACCTGTTGGGGAAAACGTTCGTTCTCTAGTAATGTCATTCCTCGCTGTTGCAAAGCTTCTATTGCATACTGAGAAATTGCCCCTATATTATCTATACCCCTCTCCAGGGCCAGACCGCGGGAAACAGCCTGCCATTCTAACCCCTGCTTCGCAGCCATCCAGTTAAACAGGTGTTCGGCGAAACGGCTGCGATAATAGTTGCCCGTACACAGGAATAAGATTTTTTTCATTGTGAGTTTACTTAGCTGCTTTGCTTGACTGCTGCTAGCACAATTTCTATTGCTCTTTCTTTTTGCGGATCTGCACCTTGAGCATATTCTAATGGCAAGGAAATGCTGAGATCTGGTGTAACGCCTTTACCTTCCAATCTTTGGTTTCCATTCACAAATACATCTGCAACTGCCACATAGAGCAAGCTACCATCTTGCATAAAAAAAGGACGACCGGCAACCACAGCCCCCGCTGTCTTGGAACCAATTACGGGGCCGATTTTGTGTTGCTGGAAGCCATAAGCATAAATTTCTTTGCTGCTTCTGCTGCCCTCATTGATCAGCATCGCCACTGGCTTTTTCCATTGAGCCATATACGTATATTTTTTACCATTGCGAGAAACACTGGTAACACTTGGCCCTGCTTCAGCAGTGAAGAGATTGAGAGAATCAACATCTCCCCCTCCCCAACCATCTCGGAAGTCCAAAACTAATCCATCTGCATCTTTGAGGCGTCCATAAATCATTTCTTCCTGAAGCTGCTGTTCGTCTTCGTTGGCTGCGTGTGACCAGATATGAATGTAGCCAATTTTTTTACCTTCCCGTTGTATGTTCTGGACGCTGGCTTTTTGAGCCTCTATAAACATGGTTTTGGCGTCGAAGTTTTTGGGGGCGATCGCAATTTCTTTTTGACTATTAGGTTCAGATGAACGCTGAATCAGTAGTTTGACTTTGTCACGTGCTTTGCCTGCAAAAGATTGTACAGGCTGATACGGGCGACCATCTACACTGAGTATTTGGTCGCCCATTTGTAGACCAGCTTCCGCAGCCGGACTTTTGTCAAGAATCGAACTGACAAAGGTCTTGCCGTTGATGGTTTTAGTGAATGCACCGATGCCAGTGTATTCTATTTTGCCTTTGGGAAAAAACTTTGTGATTTCCTTTTGTAACTCCCTGCTCCTGGGTACAAAAATGCCCAAAATCTGGTAGTAAGCTGGGTCATCTTGGGTGTAAAAGCGGGTGTGAGAAGTTTTCAATTCAGCCAGCATTTGGTTAATGGCGATCGCAAATTCTTCAGTTGATTTGCTTTGCGTTGCTTGGGATTGATACTTTTCGCGCATTGCTTTCCAATCCACCCCGTTGAACTTGGGGTCGTAAAAATTCTCATTTACAGTTTGCCAAACTTGTTCAAATATTTTAGTCTCGGGTTTAGCCAGTATCTTAGGTAGGGGAGTTGTCAACCAAATCAGGAGCAAAACTGAGCAACTCATCAGCATTACCGCAGCGAACCTAAGTAACTGAGACAGTTTAGGTTTTCTCATTGTCGTCTCCTTTTGCGTCGAGGCGCAGCGGCTTGTCACAAGAAATTGCTGATGAAAATCCTTTGCTTTTAGTTCCCAACTTGCTAGGCAAATTCAAACAGCCGCAGATTCAAACAATTCTTCTGATAGTTTTCCTTCACTTACTTTCGTGACGGAACCTGTCATTAAAGATGATTTTCACCTACAAGTTTAAATTACAAAAAATGTATAAATATTACAAACTAATTCTATTGATTGCAAACAGTTAGCTCGTTCCTAAATAATTACACTCAATAGACAATAAGATTTCCATTTTTGCTAAAAACTGTAACAAAATTTCTCGGCTTTCAACACCACATTTGAAAGTGAGGACATAACATAATCATGCAATCCGACCGTAAGAACAAGGTCAAATATCCCTGGTGGGCTGGTAATGCACGCCTTACGAACCTATCGGGTACATTTCTTACTGCTCATATTGCTCATGCTGCGCTGATAGTTTTTTGGGCTGGGGCATTTACGCTATTTGAACTTGCTCGCTATTCGAGCGATCGCCCTATGTACGAGCAGGGACTGATCCTACTACCTCACCTAGCTACTTTAGGTTTGGGTGTCGGCTCAGGTGGTCAGGTGATAAATACCTATCCCTATTTCGTCATTGGCATGGTACACCTCATCTCATCGTTAGTGTTAGCAGGAGGTGCACTGTTTCATCACTTTAGAATTGCTCCAAACCTGGAAGATGATCCCAGACGTGCAGTTCGTCAATTTCACTTTAGCTGGGATGATCCGAAGAAGTTAGGTTTCATCTTAGGGAATCACCTCATCTTTTTAGGTCTAGGTGCATTGCTTTTAGTGGCAAAAGCCATGTACTTTGGTGGTCTTTACGATGCCACAATTCATGAAGTTCGTTTAGTTAGCGATCCTACCCTTGACCCTCTGACTATTGTTGACCGCATAACTCATTTATTTGAGGTTAACAACTTAGAAGATGTGGTTGGTGGTCATATCTACGTGGGTGTACTCCTGATTCTCGGAGGAATCTGGCATATTTTACGTGAGCCGTTTGGCTGGGCCAAAGAGTTTACCATTTCCACTGGTGGTAACGGCATTCTTTCTTTGTCTCTATTTGGTATTGCCCTAGCAGGATTTGCCGCTACTTACTTTTGCGGATTCAATACCTTGGCTTATCCTGTTGAATTCTACGGGCCACCATTACTACTCAAGTCATCTCTATTACCCTACTACTTCGATCCAACCCAATCTGAACCTACGTCTCGTGTCTGGTTGGCAAACGCCCATTTTTACCTAGCGTTCTTTTTCCTCCAAGGGTCTATTTGGCACTTTTGCCTAGGTTCTGGCTATTTTGAGCCAGTCTTAGAATCTTGGAAAAATGCTTTTTCAGAAGCCTTTCCCAATCCAAATTTGCCATACCAGAAAAACTTCAGTTACGAGCCACAGCCAGAGTGGGGTACGCTCTACGAACTGCCGAGGATTGAACAAAAGCCAGCTTTTGCGTACCAACAACCGTCCAACAACACAATCTATCAGTCTTCTGTGGGTGCAGGAAACTCAGCAAAAGCTGACTTAAAAGCAAACCGAAAGGTTCTCTACGAGTTTAGCTACCCAAATAATGGGCAGAATCCCTTCTATGAGGTTCCGACTGTTGAGAATAAGTCACAGCTTGGATACCCACAGCCGATGCAGAAAAACCTTTACGAGATTGCTTACCAAAAACCTACTCAAAAAACCTTGTATGGGGTTAAGAAATCAAGGCAATACCAGTAGGGAAAATTCTGCTGGTTAAGGAAATTGTAGAGAATTATTGAGAAAATACTTCATGCAGATACTTGTCTACATGAAGTATTTTTTGTATTCCTATCAATTTATCATTGGAGATTTTGAACTTGCGATCGCAAAGCTGATTTTTTTGTTTAATAGTATAAATTCACGCAAGAAGTCAAGAGTACAGTTATTAAACATCCGACTTGCATATCTAATCGCTATGCAAGTTAAATGAGTAATAGCTAACTCTTGACTTCTTAAACCTTAGAAAGGCAACTATCTTTAATTCAAACCATTACAGATGTGGTCTAAATACTTTCCTACCTCTTCACCAGCTTGAGTGCCAACTAGGCGAGCAGTTACTTCCTTCATTGCTTGAACTGCTTGTACGGTGCGATCGATGGGAACACCTAGAGAATTGTAGGTGTCCTTTAGACCATCAAGCACTCGCTCGTCGAGCACTGAAGGATCGTCAGCCAGCATGGCATAGGTGGCATAACGCAGGAACAAGGTTAAGTCACGCAGACATGCTGCATAACGACGGGTGGGGTACATGTTGCCACCAGGACAAGTGATATCGCCGTAAAGCAAGGAATTAGCTACTGCTTGGCTAACAATGTTAGCAGCATTTTCACTAATAGTCGCAGCAGCCTTAACGCGCAACCCACCTGATTGGAAATATTGTCCCAACTTTTCTAGCTCCGCAGGCTCCAGGTATTTGCCTCGCAGGTCGGCAGGGTTAATGATAGAGGTAATCGTGTCTTGCATCGTTTTTTCTCAAACTAAAAGGTATTAAGCTTGCAGTCAAAAACGGTCAATTATTAAGAATTACTTCACTAGTAGGGTGGAAGCAACCAAACTAGTACATCGCCCGAATCAAGTAGTCGAAATAAGGCCCAACAATAGCAGCCTCTTCTCCACTCATCATGCCTGAAGCTACTTCTTTGAGACAGCGCATACAAGTGCCTATGTTCTTAACTGGAACGCCCAAGGAGGTGTACATTTCTCGCATCCCATCTACGCCAATATCTTCCAAGGGTTTTGTATTACCAGCTAAAACTGCATAGGAAATCAGACGCAGATACCAGCTTTGGTCTCTTTGGCACAGTGCTGTCTTTTGAGGATTGCCACTATTACTAGGCGTATTAGGTACAATCTTCCAAAATCTTTGGCTGCCTTCTTCCACAATCTTTTGCTCATTTTGTGCCAAAACCTGAGCTATTCTCAGTCTTTGCGAACCTGATTTGAAAAAGTTATCTAATTTATCTAGCTCAGTGCGACTAAGAAAGCGAGCGGCATCATCAGATTGAGCTATTACTTGCGCTACAATGCTCATTTATTGTCCTCCTTAATGACAGGACTCAATTTGCGATGTACAAAGTAATTTTCTAACTTTTATGTTTTAAAAGTCATTGATATTTTTCACAATTTAATATTAAAAATAAAAACTTAATAAATAAGAAATTTCTTGCTTATATATAGACTAAAATTTATTGTTTACACAGAAACTATACAGTGTTAGAAAAATGACATTTAGTGGTTGTTCAACCTGACAGTTTCTGTGAATATCCGATATGTTTTGACCCAGTAATTAATATTTATTGAGTATAAATAAACTAACATAATGGAACTGCGACACCTACGATACTTTGTGACGTTGGCTGAAGAGTTGCACTTTGGACGGGCGGCGGAACGCTTGCATATTGCCCAGCCTCCCCTCAGTCAACAAATCCAGCAGTTAGAAACGGAGTTGGGCTTTCAACTGTTTCATCGCACGAAAAGGACTGTGCAGTTAACAGAAGCTGGGCAAATATTTCTAGGCGAAGTTCAACAAATTCTCAGACAATTGGAACAAGCAGTCCAAGCAGGACGACAAGCTAGCCGGGGTTTGAGGGGGCAAGTTGTGATTGGCTTTGTCAGTTCTGCGGCGTACAATGTTTTGCCAACGATCTTGCGGACATTCCGTACTTGCATACCAGATGTGAATCTAGAATTGCACGAACTGACTACAGATCAGCAATTACAATGGCTGCGAGATGGGCGAATTGATGTGGGGTTTCTCCGTCCGCCAGTGGAGGAAGACACTTTTTGCTGGGAGATCATCTTTCATGAATCATTGGTGGTAGCTTTACCTGAAGTTCATCCACTGGCGAATCAATCTAGTGTGTCGCTGTCTTCGCTAAAGAATGAACTTTTCATTTTGTTTCCTCGTCCTTTAGCCCCTGGACTTTACGACTCAATCATCAGTTTTTGTCAGCAAGCGAATTTTAGTCCAACTGTTGCCCAAGAGGCAATTCAGATGCAGACAATTGTCAGTCTTGTGGCAGCAGAAATGGGAGTGGCGATCGTACCGGAGTCTCTGCAACATTTACAAAGGACTGGTGTAGTTTATAAACCTATGCAAGAACTAACACCAAAGGTGACGCTGGCTATGATTTGGCGACGCGAGAATACGTCTGCAACTGTGCAACGGTTTTTGGAGGTAGTTAGAGAAGTAGCCGTTTCTTGGCAAGGATGAGACAAGAGTTAACTAGGGAATGGTATCTAGCAAAAATTAAATCCCGGTGCTACATGGATAGCTCCAAGTTTAGGATATGATACTTAACACACTTTTTAGCTGCAACTATGTCAACTCTGACTATAGAAGCCCTATGCTTTGAAGCAGCCCAATTTTCAGCTGTTGAATCTCGACATCCAGAACCCTTGGAACTAGCCAAAATTGCTCTAACTGTGGTGAGGTTGTCAAAAAATCTCTGAGTAGAGACGTAGCATGCTACGTCTCTACTTCATTGTGGACATACTCAGAATAGAGACGCTAACGCT
>NZ_JACAEU010000136.1:0-25239 GCF_013388695.1 Fischerella sp. | reverse complement strand
TTCTCCCCCTCTCCCCCTCTTAATTTCTCCCTCTCCCCTTCTCCCTCTCTCCCCCTCCTAATATTTCCTTCTCCTATGTTTGCTAGCTGCCGCCGGCGATCTTAAATCCTTCCGCAATTGGGCCTAAAGCCAAAACAGGGAAGAAAGTGAGTACACCTAAAATCAAAATTACGCCAGCTGTGACGCTAGTAAATAGCAGAGTATCAGTTCTGAGCGTGCCTGGAGATTCCGGTACTGTTTGTTTGTGAGCCATACTGTCAGCTAACAGCAGCATGGCAATAATCGGAACGTAGCGCCCTAGCAGTAAGCTGGGAATGGTACTTAAATTCCACCACAGAGTACCATCTGCTAAGCCTTCAAAGCCAGAGCCATTATTCGCACTTGCTGAGGTATATTCGTAAACGACTTGGGAGATACCGTGAAAACCAGGGTTAGTAATACCAGCCAAGGTTTGTGGAAAGTACAAGGTAATGGCACTGGGAATCAAAACCGCTATTGGGTGAATCAGTAAGACTACGCTGGCCAGAACGATTTCCCGCTTCTCGATTTTTCGCCTCAAAAACTCTGGAGTGCGTCCCACCATCAAACCTGTCAAGAATACAGTGATAATTAAATAAATAAACAGGTAGGCGGTTCCTGTTCCTTGACCTCCCCAAATGATTTGTAAGAACATATTTAATAAGGTAGAGAAACCTCCAGTTGACATCAGGGAATCGTGCATACCGTTGACAGCACCAGTCATGGTAGCAGTGGTGGCTACTGCCCAAAACGCAGTCATGATTGAGCCAAAGCGGATTTCTTTACCTTCTAAATTTGGTTGTTCAAATCCCAAAGTGGCATTAACCAGAGGATTGCCTTGATACTCGCCGATCGCTGTTATACCCACTAAAATCAAAAAAATCACACATACCATCCACCAAAGCAGCCAAGCTTGTTTGATGTTCTTCGCAAACAATCCATAGGTGTAAATCAACGCCGCCGGAATTGAAAGCATGGCGATCATTTCGATTAAGTTAGAAGCGCCATTAGGATTTTCAAAGGGATGGGCAGAATTAGCAGCAAAAAAACCACCACCGTTTTCGCCCAATAGTTTGATCATCTCAAAAGATGCCACCGGCCCTCTGGCTATATACTGGGTTGATCCTTCTAAAGTGGTGACAATTTCAGGTGCAAGTAATGTTTGCGGTATGCCTGAGATAATTAAGGCGATCGCCCCTACAAAAGATATTGGCAGCAATATCCGCGTAATCGCGCGGGTAATATCTACGTAAAAATTTCCTAACGGTCTGCCTGTTAAGCCGCGAATAAAGGCAATACCTACTGCTAACCCAGTTGCGGCTGAGGTGAACATCAAAAAGCCCAAAGCTGCTGTTTGACTGAAATAACTTAAAGTTGTCTCAGGAATGTAGTGCTGTTGGTCGGTATTCGTTAGAAATGAAATTGTTGTGTGCAGTGCTAAGTCCCAGCTAGGTGCTTGAAAATTCATCGGATTGAGAGGCAAATATCCCTGATATTTGAAAATCAAGTAAACAACAACGCCCATCAAGAAATTGCTGCCTAGCACTGCTCGGATATACTGCCAACAGGTCATATCCTGTTTCCAACGTACACCGCCTAATATGTAAATAATTCGCTCGATCGGATTCAATACGGAGTCAAACAGCGTTCTTTCGCCTAAGAATACACGTGCTATGTATTTTCCAAAAAAAGGAGTAATTGCGATTAAAATACAAAGCGTTAACCCAATTTGCAAAAAACCTTGTGCCATGTATTTGATGCTGAATTATAGTTTGTTCGGCTTCACTACTAGAAAGCCAATTTTATGAATAACGCTTGATTTCTTCTAAATTTATTGATTTCCTGCAATTGAGTGATATCTCATCACCTCAACTTCTCAATCTGCATTGACTAGTTATGATTCTTACTAACTTCCAGATTATTCTTAGGTGAATTCTTTTGTAAGAATACTTAAAATTTCACATTGTTTATCTCCCATGAGTTATATTATTATAATTTTTACTCGCAATCAATCTATTATTGATGTTTGCTACTTTGAAATAAATAACCCTCCTTTTTGAGTTATTATACTCAAAATAATACATGAGTTAGTATTAATTTACACAACATAATCTATCATATAAATATCAAATGTCACATAGCGAATTTGATAGGCGTATGTGGTTAGAATGCTCATAAAAAAAGTAAATAGTTAAAGAAGACAAGAGAGAAAGCTTAATTCCTTGTGCTCTTAATCCCTAGTACAAAGTGGCGGAAATAAAACTACTATTCCAAATTGACAAAAGCCTACAACAGGAAGCTTTTTGAATGCGTGAATGCGTGACTTCCAAGGCAGCGGTACTAGTCCCCTGTTTATCTATGGTCAATTTTCAAAAAATAATTCACATCAGGTGTAAATTCTCTACGCACTTGCTGAGAACTTTTCGTTTGATTTTTTTACTTTTGATATCCAGCCTTTGTAGTAATTCAAAATCTGGGAATAGGCAATTGTGTCTTCAGAGATCACTTCAAAAAACGAAGGTAGGAAGCGTTGGAGAAATAAGCTGTGTAAAATTTTGGCTATTCTTTGCCGCAACAAAAACTCAATGAATAATATCTTAGATGAGGGAAAAATATAGTCGCTGAGTTCCACCAAGGCATTAACATCTGGCTGACGGCGAATAGTAAAGTGTTCAATAGCTGCTGCAAAATTGTCAGAATACTCTTAGCTAGCAGAGTTCCACTAGGGCCAGTGCCAACAATGACAACTTTCTTGCCCATGACTTTTACCTCCAAATTTTGTTTTTTATTAGCTGGTAGTTAGTGGTTAGTGGTTGGTGCTTGGTGGTTAGTAGGGGCGCTGTTACGTTCGCCTGTAAAGTAGTTGGTTGGAAAAATACCAAACAACAAACAACCAACAACAAATAACCAACAACATTTACATCATATTGATAGGGTCTACATCTATAGTCAAACTCACAGACTTCGGACAAAGTTGATGCACTTGTTCCCAGTCTGGTAACTGCGGTAATGCATCGGGGGCAAATTTCAGCATGATTTGCCAGTGATAACGATTTGCTACCCGTAAAATACTAGCTGGTGCCGGGCCCAATATATCTAAATCTTGCTGTTGCGACAAAGCTGTTGCGATCGCCTGGGCTGTATTCTCTACTTCAATTGGATCTAAACTGCTCAACCGCAATAAAATCAACCTGCCGTGGGGAGGATAATTCAGCGCTTGCCGTTGTTCTAGTTCTGCATTAATGAAAGAGTGATAATCGTGATTTTGTACCGCTTCTATCACCGGATGTTCTGGGGTATAAGTTTGCACAATCACCCTTCCTGGATCTTCACCTCTACCAGCACGTCCAGCTACCTGAGTTAGGGTTTGAAACGCTCGTTCGCTGGCACGATAATCAGATAAATGCAACAAACCATCAGCGGCGACAACTCCCACAAGTGTCACCTGTGGTAGATCCAATCCCTTGGTGAGCATTTGCGTACCCACTAATAAATCTGCTTCGCCATTGGCAAATTGGCTGAGTAGGTTACGGTGCGCTCCTTTGGTGCGGGTGGTATCGCTATCAAAACGGATAATACGCAATTCGGGAAATTGCCTTGCTAACTCCTGTGCGACTCGTTGCGTACCGCTACCAAAGAATTTTAAGTAAGGGGAACTGCATTCTGGGCAATTTTTGGGATGCGATCGCGCATAATTGCAGTAATGACAGCGCAACATTTGCGGCGCTCCTTCTTCAGTGTGGTGGTACGCTAGCGATACATCACAGTGCGGGCACTCTAGTACAAATCCACAACTGCGGCAAGACACAAAAGTACTGTGTCCGCGTCGATGGATAAATAAAATTCCCTGCTGACCCCGTTGTTTCAATTGTTGCAAAGCTTCTTGTAGAGATCTACTAAATATAGAACGATTTCCCTGCTGCAACTCTTGCCGCATATCCACCACTTCTACTGGTGGTAAAGGGCGAGAGTGGATGCGTTCTGGAAGAGACAAGTAATGAGAAGTGGGGGATTGGGGATTGGGGAACTCGGGGCCCCCACGACCACAGGGAGTGGGGATTAGGGGCAATGGGGATTGGGCATTGGGAAAAGACAAGGGAGAAATATTGCTTCCTTGTCCGTTTTCCCTGACGCTCATCCAACTTTCCAACGATGGCGTTGCTGAACCCAACACTAAGGGACAATTTTCTAATTCTGCCCGCCACTGAGCAACAGTACGAGCGTGGTAGGTGGGAATGGGAGAATCTTGTTTAAAGCTGCTGTCGTGTTCTTCATCTAATATAATTAAGCCCAAGTTGGGCAAGGGAGCGAAAACAGCACTGCGCGTCCCGATGACTACTTGGGGTTCCCCTGCGAGCATTTGCCGCCAGGTGTCGTAACGTTCTCCCGTTGAGAGGGCGCTGTGGTAAACACTAACTTTGTTGCCAAACCGGGCGCGGAAACGATCGGTTAGCTGGGGTGTAAGCCCAATTTCCGGCACTAAGACGAGGGCGGATTTACCTTGCGCTAGTAAAGGAGCGATCGCTTGTAAATAAACTTCTGTCTTCCCGGAACCAGTCACGCCATGCAGCAGTACTGTGGCATATCCATCTAGTTCCTTGATCGTAGACAATGCCTGAGACTGGGCGAGGCTTAAAGATTTTGGTTGATCTGCTGTTACTGTTGGGCCGCGATCGCTTCGTAAGATTTCCCGTTCTTCAATGACAATACAGCCCTTCTCCTCTAGCCTCCTTAAGGTAGGGGTAGTTGTGTTGCAAATTTGCAGGAACTCCGAAAGCCACAATTCACCACCATGACGCCTTAGCACTTCCAAAATTTCTCGTTGACGTTTATTGAGATCGATGGGCGGTATGCTGACAATTAACGTTACTACTGGTTTAGTCTGGGGGCGGGAATATCTGGGCATTTCTATATAAGTTTCCACCCAACCGCGTTGGAGTAATTGCTTCTTGCCCCGATCAAACCCTTTGATCTGGCGTCTCAAGAATTTAAAGCTATAGTCTCCACTACCCTGAGACTGGAGGATTTTGAGAATTTCGCGGGCTGCTAAACCAACAAATTCATTCGCACCGCTGGGAATATTTTCTGGTTTGAGGCGCAGACGAGACTGCGATCGCCCTAACAACCCTGGTGGTAAAGCAGTGCGAATGACTTGGATTAGGGGAGTGTAATAGTACTGCGACACCCTTTCTAGTAATTGCCAGTAGCTTTCTCGAAAAAATTTCGGATGGATAACATCTTCTACATCCCTAATTTCTGCGGGTGCAAGATTAGCAGGGGGTTGAGCCAGCAAACGAATAGCTATTCCTCCCACTAGTTGCCTGCCAAATGGCACACTTAAAATATCCCCTAGTTTTACTTCTAACCCTGCTGGCAATCGATAGGTATATAGTTTTTCTTCCTTTTCTCCTTCTTCTGGTTCTGTTACAGCTTCTTTTGCAATTCCTGGACAGTCTACTAGAACTTCAATCCACCGATTTTCATTCGTGTTATGGTTATACGATTCTCCGGCTTGGGCAACGACCAAAGGAGGTAAACTTAGGTCATTAATATACATAGTTCCTCAATTTATAGATAGATATTTATCTTTCCTAGTTGCTGAAAATTTCTTTGCTCATTAAACTATAACTGTCTGTCTTACGACGTTGAAAATGTAGTTCGCAATACTGTCAACAGACATAATACTTGATAAGTTTCCTCTTATGTAATTCCAGCAAAGGAATTAATTTTATCTATATGCAGTAATACGTATTTAAACCAGACCGGACAAAATCAATCTCTTCTGCCTTTTTCAAGTTATTTTTCTCTGTATGCTAAATAGGTAAGGGAGCTTTTCTCCCTATTGATAGATATTAAATGCTCTCAGTATATGAGATGCTTTTTATCAAGCAAGGGATTGCCATGCCTTTTGCTGGGGAAAGTTATCAAGTATCTACAACCCCATCAGTAAGATTCTGTTATGTTCAAGAAATAGCAATGCATGACAAGTAAATTAGCTTAAAAAAATACATGAAGATTTAATAATTTAGAATTAACTAGAATAAGTTTTATATTTGTTAAGTTTGAGCAATTTTGATTGAGGGGGTTTGACATAGTTTGTAATTGAGAAAAAAAATGAGGAATAGTATGGATAGCCGAATTGAAGATGGAAGTTGGAATTACAACTTCCAACATTTCTGAGGAAATGTATCTATCTGTAACTAACAAAATCAAGTCACCAATAGTGTTTCCTCTTGTTATGTTCGGTGAACTTGAGTAATGATAGGCAAAGACTGATGTTCGGGATGGTCTAAAGTTAGCAGAAAATAGTTTTTACCATAAAACAGGTGCATTTGTAACTTATAAAAACTAAAAAGCATCTTAGAGCAGCTGTCACTAATTATGTATGAAACCAAGCAACAATCCCTACAAGAAGCTATGAATATTGCTGAATTGGGAACAATGGAAATAATAGAAAATGCTGCTGAAAATGAAGAACAAATTCTTGATGGTTTAGACGCAGTAGTAGATGAAGAAACCCCAATTGTAGAAAATCTGGAAATAGATGGACGCGATGGGGATGCAATGGCAGCAGCACGACCTTCGGGATACAACAAAACCGAATATGATGATGCTGTGGGCGCGTTTTTTAAAGAGATGGCGCGTTACCCTTTGCTTAAACCAGATGAAGAAGTAGAATTAGCGCGGCGAGTGCGATTTTTAGAGGAAGTAAATGAAATACAAGCTTCCTTACGAGACAATCTAGGATATCAACCTACCAAAGCAAATGTCGCAGAACATTTAGAAATAACAGAAAAGCAGTTAGAAAATCGTTTGTATCAAGGCAGGGTAGCGAAACGCAAAATGATTCGTTCTAACCTACGCCTTGTAGTATCAATAGCCAAACGATATCTAAATCGTGGAGTGCCTTTTCTAGATTTAATCCAAGAAGGGGCAATGGGTTTAAATCGTGCCACAGAAAAGTTCGATCCAGATAAAGGATATAAGTTTTCTACATACGCTTATTGGTGGATTAGACAAGCTATTACAAGGGCGATCGCTAACGATGCACGCACAATTCGCTTGCCCATCCATATTGTTGAAAAACTTAACAAACTTAAGAAAGCACAACGAGAACTCAAACAAAAGCTAGGACGCAATCCCAACGAAATAGAAATGGCGGAATGTTTAGAAATTCCGCCACAACAATTACGTCAACTGCAACAACTACGACGTCAAGCTTTATCCCTCAATCACCGTGTTGGTAAAGAAGAAGATACGGAATTGATGGATTTGCTAGAAGACGACGATAACCTATCTCCAGAGGCAAAAATGAATGAAAGCATGATGCGCCAGGAGATTTGGGAAGTACTGGGCGATGTACTTACCCCAAGGGAGAAAGATGTAATTTCACTGCGATATGGATTGACAACCAGCGAACCCTGTACTCTGGAAGAAGTTGGCAACATGTTCAATCTTTCCCGCGAGCGAGTACGACAGATTCAAAGTAAAGCCATGCGAAAACTGCGGCGTCCCCACATAGCTAAACGCTTAAAGGGTTGGCTAGTTTAAAAAGTCAAAAGTCAAAAGTCAAAAGTCAAAAGTTAAGAACCTTAAACTATTGACTTATGTATTAACGTCTATGGACTATGGACTATGAACTATTGACTATGGACTCTTGATTAATGACTTCGCGTAGCGATTTAATATTGCGACTGGCCGAACCAAGTGATTGCAGTGCGCTGTTTGACTTAGTTCAAGCGCTAGCAGAATACGAAAAGTTATCTCATGCTGTCACTGGCAACCCTTCGGCCTTAAAGGAGCATTTATTTGGCTCCCCTAAATATGCTGAAGCAATACTAGCAGAATATACAGGGCAAGCTGTAGGTTTTGCCCTATTTTTTCATAATTATTCAACATTCCTCACAAAACCAGGAATATATCTTGAAGATATATTTGTATTACCAGAATATCGGCGCAAAGGTGTTGGCAAAGCTTTGTTGACTAAACTTGCTCAGATAGCAGTAGAGAGAGATTGCGGACGTTTAGAGTGGAGTGTGTTGGATTGGAACGAGCCAGCCCAAACATTTTATCGCCGTATGGGAGCATCAATTTTACCGGATTGGCGAATTTGTCGCGTCACGGGAGAGGCGTTGATTGAGTTGGGGAGATGGGGAGAGTAGGAGAATAACTGCTAACTACTAACTACTAACTACCAAGCACTAACCACTAACCACTAACCATTATCCAACTTTGACATCCTGTCTTTTGACGAACAAAAGCCGTGAATCCGAGAATTGGTAAGGACTATGGACTTGTTAAGTCTTGTTGGAGAGGAAACACGGAATGAAAAAGATTTTGTCAGTATTATTGCTTGGCATGACCATCTTAACCCTTGCCTTCAATCGCCCTGCTTTAGCAGCAGATGTTGCTAGTGGTGCCAAAGTTTTTGGTAGCAATTGTGCTGCTTGTCACACTGCTGGTAAGAACCTAGTTCAAGCAGATAAAAACTTGAAAAAAGAAGCCTTGGACAAGTACGGGATGTACTCAATGGAGGCAATTATTGCTCAAGTGACAAATGGCAAAAATGCTATGCCTGCTTTTAAAGGTCGTTTAAAACCAGAACAGATTGAGGATGTAGCAGCCTACGTGCTAGAACAAGCTGATAAAGGTTGGAAATAATCGGGATGGGCAATTAGAGGCTAGAAATTAGGGAAGAAACTTACCTAATTTCGCCTCTTGCAAAAATTAGCTGAATGAGTATTTGAAACTACAGAAGCACACATACACACACAGATAAATTGGTTTATGTGTGATTGTCTGTAGTAGTTAACCACACGAACTTTGCGGTGTTTGTAGTGAGCGCTTTAGGGCTCAATTAAGTACGCTTAGTGCTTACTATAGGGCTAGTATTTGATTTTTGAAAAGATACGTAGTACGTAGGTGCGTTAGCCTTTGGCGTAACGCACCATTCTATGTTTTTGGTGCCGTACTCTCGCCGATCGCACACCCTACGTGTACTTAGATTTTTTCAATCATCAAACCGGATTCCTATACGAACCTAGCAAAGTTGACTTGCTAGACTAGTAGTTTCATGCCAAATCCGCGTCTAAAGCGTTCACTGCAAGCTCTTAAGATGCACATTTTAGAATCTTGATACAGCATGGGTTTTAGAACTCCCGAAAAATGTGCTTCTTAAATATACTCCGCCGAAATGGTCATACTTCCATCACAACTGCCCAAAGATTTCTCTAAACATGAGATTGACAAACTCCTTGCCCTTGTGGAATGAAACAGCCCTGCTTTTTAAGAGGAGTTGGGGGGATCATCTATAATCCTGCCTCTGAATTTGTCGCAGACGAGCAGCATCACGCATATCATATTCAGGGCGACAAAAACGATTTAACTGCGCTTCAAAAAATTCCCGATTAGCTTGTAAATGCTTGGGATTTGGATCGTCTAATGGATATAAAAGCGCAGTTCGCAAAGCTTGAATTACCGCAGAAGTGACATTGTACATTGAGCGTTGGAAACTAATTCCCAACTGAATCAACATATCATCTTCACCCCGGCAATATTGCTTGTAATAATCTACAAGATATTGAGGCAAGAAATGCAACATATCTTGCATCAAAAGTGTTGGTGGGATGCCCGCAGTCCCAACAGGAAATACGTCTGCATATAAAATACCATAGTGGAAATCTTCTTGCCGATCGGGAACTTGCCTCGCTTGAGCATTGTAAGACTTTGTACCCCGGAAAGGAGCAGTACGATAGAAAACAGCTTCTACGTAGGGCAATGCCGCTTCGTAAAGCCAGGTGAAACCCTTAGATTTGGGGATAATTTCGTAGCATTCCCCACGAATATAAACATGATGGTAAATGGGACGACCGGCGATCGCAAAAATTCCATTCACCAAAAAATTCATGGCATCGGGGACGCCTTTAAATCCGCCTTCGTCATAGATGTCTGACATTTCAAAGAAAACCGGCGCCATGACTTCCCAGAACAAACCGAGATTAGCGTAGTAAGACATCTGGCGGCACTGCTCCAAAAACATATCTGGAAACAGTTTGTAAAGTCCCAGCATTAAGGGATTACCTTTGAAGTATGCCTTAATTGCCCGATCGGCATTTGCTTTGTACTCTTCACTATCCAGATAAGCGTCAAATTGGTTCACTGGTGCGTACATATGTCGATGCCAAAGCATCGCCCGCATACAAGCTTCGGCAAACTCCATATTGATGCGATCGTGAAACCAGTGATGGAACAACTTTGGCATTTTGAAAGTTTCGCCCTTTTCCATAAATGCCAACAGTTCCGGATGGGCAGTCGCTTCACCGCGCCAAATTCGTAAATCGGCGTCATCACCAGCATAATGATTATGCCGCTCTAAATACTCTTTAGAAATGAAATATTTAAAAAAGGGAAATGGATCTAAAAAAACCTGTTCGGCAATATAAAGCAAATCGCGCCAGTAGAAATCCATCGGCACTGCATAAGCTTTATAAATGCCGATAATTTGCATCAAATTTTCTGGCGTATCCGGTAACATTGAACCGCCTGCTTCTAAGCGGTGAATTACTTCTGCAAATTCATGAGTAGAAGGCGGTAATTTAGTTGTAAGTTTATCTGCGGTTTGTATCATTTATCATTTCCCTTAAATAAATCACAATTTTTTCAACACTACAAAAAAGCTAGTACCGCTGCCTTGGAAGTCAAAAGTCAAAAGTCAAAAGTTAAAAGAATTATTTTTTCCTCCACTCCTCTACTCTCCTCCTCATTCTTTGAGGGCTAGTTGAGGATTGACAGTTTTTTCCAAAGGAGGAACTGCTGCAACCATCGCCGTTGTTGTTGGTTCAGCCCAACGCACCAACCAGGTGGGTTGTACTCCTAAGAACAAGATTAAGCCTGCTAAGATCAGGGCTGGCATTTTTTCATGCCATTGCACTCGCGGATAGTAGGCGAGATTGTTGTCGAGTTTGCCAAAACAGGTGCGGTTAAGCAAGATAACGAAGTAGACAGCAGTTAAACCAGTCGCCACTACACATAATAGAGTGGGGATGGGAAAGACGGAGAAACTGCCTTGGAAGACGATAAATTCAGCGATGAACCCTGTCATACCGGGAATACCCGCGCTAGCCATGCCGCCTAAAACTAGTAGGGCGCTAGTCAGGGGTAAACCGCGTATGGGACTCATTAAACCATTGAGGACATCCAACTCGCGGGTTCCAACCTTGGCTTCTACGACTCCTACTAAGTGGAAGAGAATTGCAAGGATAATACCGTGGCTAACCATTTGGGCAACTGCACCGACGAGGGCGAGGGGTGTACTAGCAGCAGCAGCTAGGAGGATGTAGCCCATGTGACCGATGGAACTGTATGCCACCATCCGCTTGATATCTTTTTGAGCGATCGCAGTTACTGCACCATACATTGCACTAACTGCACCCCAAATTGCTAAAGTTGGCGCCAGAATACTCCAAGCTTCCGGAAATAGCGCCATCCCAAACCGCAAAACTCCGTATGTGCCCAACTTCGCCAGCACCCCACCAAGAAGAATAGCAATAGGGGCAGAAGCTTCTACGTAAGCATCTGGCAACCACGTATGCAAGGGAATTAAGGGAATTTTGATACCAAAACCTAGTAAGATTCCTGCTAGCAGGATGATTTGTAATGTTGTAGAAAGGGCTTGGGTAGAAAGCGCATCATAATTAAAGCTGGAGGAACCAGTCAACCAGACAATGCCCAAGAAGGTAGCTAGAATTAAAGCTCCTGAAACAGCAGTATAAATCAGGAATTTGATCCCAGCATAGCCTCGTTTTTCACCACCCCAAATGCTAATTAGCAAATAAAAGGGTATTAATTCTAGTTCGTAAAACAGGAAGAAAAGCAGTAAATTCTCTGCTAAAAAAGCACCGGCAACCCCTCCACTAACAAATAAAATCAGGGAATAGAAAAGCCGAGGGCGTTCAGTTTGCCGACTGCTGCTGTAAATAGCAATCCAAGTGAGCAGACTATTTAAAACCAGCAACAAAATAGAAATTCCATCGACTCCTAGCTGATAACTCAAACCAAGAGTTTCATTCCAGGGTAAATACTCTTGTAATTGCATTCCTGGATTGTTGATGTCAAATTTAAGTAAGAGAAAAAGATTCCACAGCAGAACTATTCCAGAACAAAATAATGCTCCTAAACGAACACGATTGGCAGGAATAGTTCCAGGTAATAATGCTATAATCGCAGCTCCAAAAATTGGCAGCCAAATTAAAACGCTTAACATGGTAATTGTTAGTTAGTAGATAGTAGATAGTAGATAGTAGTTGGTAGTTGGTAGTTAGTAGTTTGTTGTATTTCCCACTAACCACTAACTACTAACCACTAACCATTCGCGAAATTAAAACATCATTTCTAAAACCTGATTTCCCCAGTATTGCCACGTAACAAATATTCCTAAAACACCTACTCCTAGCAATACGGTAAAAGCATAAAACTGGGTTTGTCCGGAGGTGCTGTACTTAAGACCTTCGCCACCACCGATAGAAGCTAAACCAACCAGATTAACAATGCCATCGACTACGAAGCGGTCAACAATATCGGCTAGTTTAGAAATAAGGTCAACACTCAAAACAATACTCATCCGATAAAGTTTGGGGGTGTAAAAGTCGTAGGCAATCAAATCTTGCAAACCTTTCCAGGGGAGGCGAATCGGTTTTGGCACATTGCCCAGATAAATTACGCCACTGATGCTACAACCGAAAATACTCGACCACATTAGAAGTAGTGCGACATCTTTATTTAGGTCTGCCCAACTGGGTAGAAGTGATAAGCTTTGCAAAATTAAGGGAAGATGAAGGGTAAAGCCCATCAAAATAATCATGGGTAGCGCCATTTGCCAGCTAACTTCGGGCGAGCGCTCACTCATTTGCTTGGGTTTGCCACCAAAGATTTGACAGAATTCCCTCGTTAAACTAAAAGCTGTCAAAGCATTTACGGCAATTATTACTCCTACTAGCCAAGGTTTAGTTGCCCACAGTCCATCCGCCAGTTTCAGCAATGCCCAAAAACTACCCAAGGGCGGAAAACCAATTAACCCCAAAATTCCGACTACATAAGCTAGTCCAGATACCGGACGGCGTGACCACAGTCCGCCTAAGTGCGTGATGTTTTGGGTAATGCTGTTCCAGACAACGGCACCTGTACTCATCACCAACAGCGCTGCACTCAAAGCGTGGGTGAGTACTAGTAACAGCGCTGCTTCATCTTGCTGTGTACCTACGGCGATGAACACCAAACCCATGTAAGCACTAACAGAATAAGATAAGCAGCGTTTAATATCAACTTGGGCGATCGCAATTAAGGAAGCACCCACCGCAGTCACCGCACCAATACCTATCATTGCAGAGGAAACTATGGGCGAGAGGCTGAAAACAGGTTGCAATTTAATTAACACCCAAGCACCACTGGCAACTACTACTGAGTTACGCAAAATTGTGCTGGGAATGGGCCCTTCCATTGCTTCATCCAACCACAAATGCAGAGGAAACTGGGCGCACTTACCCATCGGCCCTGCAACTAGCGCCAAACCTACCTGTGCCATCAGTGTCGAGTTGACGTTAGCAGTAGCTGCCCACTCTGCTAATTCCGTATAATTCCAAGTTCCTGCTAGAGGCCATATTGCCAACACACCCATCAGCAGAAATAAGTCTCCTACCCGTTTAGTTAAGAATGCATCTCTAGCACCCGTAACTACCAAAGGTTGGCTGAACCACAACCCAACTAACAAATAGGTTCCCAGAGTCAGGACTTCCAAAATTACATAGCTGAAGAATAAGTTATTGCACAGGGCAAGGGCACACAATCCAGCTTCAAACATTCCCAACAGAGAATAGAAGCGTCCCCAACCCCAGTCCATCTCCATGTAGCCAATGGCGTAAATCTGTGCTAGCAAATTTAAGCCTGCAATCACAACCATTGCGCCAACACTGATTGAAGAGATTTCTAAATCAATGGAAAGGTTTAAACCGGCAGTACTCAACCAAGGTATAGATACCTGATAGGCGGGCTGATTCCAAATCGCTGGAAATGCCAAAGCCGCATGAACAAATGCAATAAATGTCATGATTAAATTGACATAACCCGCCGGTCTTGGCCCCGTGCGCCGAATAATTCCCGGCGACCAAGGAACCGCTGAAAGCCCGCCGATCAAGGCATATAAAGGTACTAACCAAACGGTCTCAAGCAAGAACTGAGCCATTAACTCACCTCTAGATTTGCAGCAAAACAAAGAGCGGTTGTCAACATGCAACCATTACTTCCAGACAACGCAGGTATGAAAATGAAAGCAAAATTAATTTTTGTTTAATCTTATTAAAAATAGATTAGCTTTATGTGTCTCAAAAGGGAATTACTTGATATAGACAATTAAGCGATGCTTGCTCTAATAAATTCTTATATATTTGATTTCAATAGTTACTATTACGTTAAATCTATGTTGCATATAATCTTGCAACATAAATTTTCTATCTCTCTTCTCGTCTTTCCTCTTCTCTCACTCTCCCCCCTCCCTTGTCCGATCCATTGACAGTTGACTCATCAGCAAGAAATCATGGCTAAAAAAAATCGTCACCAACCTTCAGCAGTAACTAAGCCAGATACAGACGACTTCTATCACCAACCTGGAACTATACCGGGAACCATTATCATTGATGCAGATGCGCCACCGTCAACAATAGTGTTAATCGACTATAACCAAACTGATGCCATCCATAAGCAAGTAGAAACCCCAGAAGAGTGTGCTCCTTATCTAGATACTGAGTCGGTAAGTTGGGTCGATGTAAGTGGTTTAGGTAGTGAAGATATTTTGCAAAGATTGGGTCAGGTTTTTGATTTACATCCTTTGGTGTTAGAAGACATAGTTAATGTGCCGGAACGTCCAAAGGTAGAGGATTATGAAGACCAATTAGTTATTATTGCGCGGATGGTGATGCCAAAGAAGAAAAAAAATCATGGCTTTCATAGCGAGCAAGTAAGTTTAGTGTTGGGAAAACATTACTTGCTGACAGTTCAGGAGGAACCAAAACGGGATTGCTTTGAATCAGTGCGATCGCGCATTTTTAAAAATAAAAGCATCATCCGCAAGCAAGGAGTCGATTATTTAGCTTACACTCTTTTAGATGCAATTATTGATGGCTTTTTTCCAGTCTTAGAAAATTATGGTGAGTGGATTGAAGATTTAGAGGAAGAAGTCATCATGAAACCTACCCGCATAACGCTAAAAAAAATATATAGAGTTAGACGAGATTTACTGCAACTGCGTCGTGCTATTTGGCCTCAACGGAATGCGATTAATTCCTTAATTCAAGACCGCAGTGAACTAATCAGTGAGGAGGTACGAGTTTATTTGCGAGACTGTTACGATCATGCCGTGCAAGTGATGGATATGGTAGAAAATTATCGGGAAATTGCATCTAGTTTAATGGATATGTATCTCTCATCTTTAGGTAACAAAACAAATGAAGTTATGAAACTGCTAACAGTAGTTTCATCAATATTTATTCCCTTGACTTTTATTGCTGGTATATACGGGATGAACTTTAATACAGAGAAATCACCATATAATATGCCTGAGTTGAATTGGTATTGGGGTTATCCTGTTTGTTTGGCTTTGATGGCAATAATTGCTATTAGCTTGTTATTAATTTTTTGGCGAAGCGGGTGGATGACAAATGATTCAATCATTGACAAGAGTAAAAATTCTAGCAATTATAAATGATTTTTGGTAGCCAAACATGTTTATCTAATAAATCTAGTTTTGTGAATTCAGCATTACAGTTCCTAACTCAAAGAGAATTGTTATATAGCTGTATATTGGTCAGCATTCACACATTAAAATATTTAGAAGGAGTTAATATTTATGGTAGCAAGAAACGAAAGTAATTTAATTTTTTTGACGCTATATATTATCGGCGTCACATATACATTTACAAAGATGATCGAGTCCATCGACGATAAAATTAAGTTTACCTTTCAAAAAGCAGCCGTCGATGAACAACTGAAAGATCAAAACCTCCAAGATGATATTGGTATATCTTTTAAACTTAGTCCTTCACACTTTATTGATGAGTTAAAAGAATTAACTGTAAATATTGAGAATAAATCTAAGAATCTTGCTCTATACGTAGACTGGGACAATTGCTCTTTGGTAGTTGAATATAATAAACAATCGCGGCGAGTTATTAGGAAATCACCAGATCTGACTCGTGATTTAGGCGTACCGCAAAGCCCTAGTCTAATCGCTCCCACGAAAACGCTGTCAGCAGCGGTGACAGCTGAAGATGTTTTCAAGCTTGATGAGTTAACAAAAACATACCAAACTAATACTCCTTTGATTAATATCAGTGCCTTGGAAAAAAGTCCAGTCAAAGCACAAAGAATTTTATTCAGAAACTTTATAGAAAGGAAAGTGGAACTGGAATTTTCCTTGCAATTGGTATTAAGGATATCCGAATTGCGAGTAGGTCTGGCTCCTGGTGAAAATAAACCACCCCTGTGTATTATCAATTGTCCCTTCATAGTTAAAAAATTACCTTGGAGTTACGCCATGCCTTGGAATAGAAGACGATGATTCTTGATTGGAAAAAGGGACAAAAGGGAAGGGAAAAGCTTATTTTCACAAGCAGCTGGTGATACCTACTTGAATCAGCGATGCCATCCAAGACTACACTGGATATAAGGAGAGAGTTGGCGTAGGCGGTTGCAGACTAGTCAGTTTATGACTGGTTTGAGGAAAGTCCGGGCTCCCGAAAGACCAAACTTGCTGGGTAACGCCCAGTGCGAGCGATCGCGAGGATAGTGCCACAGAAACATACCGCCAATAAGTCATTTGTCAATAGTCATTAGTCATTTGTAAAAAACAAAGGACAAAGGACAAATGACAAAGGACAAAATTGGTAAGGGTGCAAAGGTGCGGTAAGAGCGCACCAGCACGACCGAGAGGTCGTGGCTCGGTAAACCCCGGTTGGGAGCAAGGCAGATGGAACTATGGTTGGTCTTTTACCAGTTCCGCGAAAAAGAGCCGCTTGAGGCACCTGGTAACAGGTGTCCCAGATAGATAACCGCCCTCTACAAAAGAGAACAGAACCCGGCTTACTACCGACTCTCTCCCTAATTTTGTCATTTGTCATTTGTCATTTGTCCTTTATTCAAAGTTAATGGCTAATGACCAATGACCAATGACTAATGACTAGTGACTATACTAATGACCCTCGCTTATCCACGCCGTCAACGACAACTTGAAAGTTTAGTCAGAAAATTCGGTTTGCCAGCAGAAGCACCGATTCAGTGGCACCTGCTGGACTTAGCATTGACTCATCCCACTGTCTCGGAGTCGGCAAATTATGAACATCTCGAATTTGTGGGAGATGCAGTGGTGCGGTTGGTGGCGGCGATTGTGTTGTGGGAGAATTACCCAGATTGTCCAGTAGGGGATTATGCAGCAATTCGTTCGGTGTTGGTAAGCGATCGCATTCTCGCTCAGCTAGCTCGCTCCTATGGTTTGGAACTATACTTACTTGTTGCTGGCAGTGCTACTGCTGATAAAGTTGGTCAACAGTCAAGACTAGCAGATGCCTTTGAAGCAGTTCTGGGAGCACTTTACCTCAGCACTAATAATTTAGATCTGATCCGTCCTTGGCTAGACCCTCACTTCAAAGAACTAGCAGCAGAAATTCGCCTCGATCCAGCCAGACTTAACTACAAAGCTGCCCTGCAAGAATGGACTCAAGCTCAGTTTAAAGTTTTGCCAGAATATCGGGTTGTAGAAATCAGTCAACCGCATAACAATCAAGAGCGTTTCATTGCTCAAGTATGGCTGCACGGACAAAAGCTTGGTGAAGGCAAGGGGCGCTCGATCAAAGCCGCCGAACAAGCAGCAGCAAAAGTTGCTTTTTTAACAATAGATCCCCATAAAAACACTGAACTCGAAAGGTAATAAATAAGCTGATAATCAGTTAGTTGTTATTTGTCCTTTGTCATTGGTCATTTGGTAGTGACCAATGACAAATGATCAATGACCAATGACTATTAACAAACAACTAATGACTAATAAAATTAATATTGCTGTTGTTGGAGTTGGACGCTGGGGCAAACATTTGCTGCGAAATTTTCTAGAACATCCCCAAGCAAAAGTTGTAGCAGTAGTAGACCCAAATCGAGAACATTTGGCAACAATAAAACGACACTATATTTCAATCAACAATATAGATGACGAGATACTATTTACACATGAATGGCAAGCAATAAAGCAACTAGCAAATTTAGATGCAGTAGTAATTGCTACACCAGCTAGTACTCATTACTCCCTAGCTACTGATGCATTAAATTGGGGATACCACGTTTTAGCAGAAAAACCTTTAACTTTAGACCCAAGAGAATGCTGGGAACTCTGTCAATTAGCAGAAAAACAGCAACGGCAACTCATGGTTGACCACACCTATTTGTTTCATCCAGCAGTTGAGCGGGGACACGCTGTAGTTGAGGGAGGAGATTTAGGTAATTTACGCTACGGCTATGCCTGTCGCACCCACTTAGGGCCAGTCCGCCAAGATGTTGATGCACTGTGGGACTTAGCCATTCATGACATTGCTATATTTAATACCTGGCTGGGACAAAAACCTGTGAGCGTGCAAGCAATGGGTAGGGTGTGGCTACAGTCGGGAGTGGGGAGAAATGTAGAGACGCGCCATGGCGCGTCTGGGAGAGGGACTCCCTCTCTTTCCGATCTGGTTTGGGTGACACTAACTTACCCTAATGGTTTTCAAGCTTATATTCACCTATGTTGGCTCAATCCAGATAAACAGCGACGGCTAGCAGTTGTGGGTAGTCGTGGCTGTTTGATTTTTGATGAAATGTCAGCCACATCACCTTTAACTGTGATGCATGGTGAATTTGAAGTGCAGGGAAATAAATTTATGCCTGTAAATCAAAGGCAACAAGTCTTGCAAATAGAAACAAGTGAACCATTAAAACGAGTTTGCGATCGCTTTCTTCGCTGCGTCCACAGCAACACTCCTTGCATGGTTTCATCTGGCTGGGTAGGCACAGAGTTAGTAGAAATTCTCACTGCCCTTACAGAATCTCTCAACCAGGGTGGCAAACTTGTTTTTCTGGACAAAAATCGGTAGTGACTCTTGAGTCTAGAGTGAGAGAGGATATAGGAACAATTTCGCTTTTTACCTCTTCCTTGGCTTCCTCTACTTCATGGCATGGGGTTGGGGGACTTTGGGGTGCCCACACAATCGGGTTCGGGGACTTTGGGGTTCCCACACAATCGGGTTGGGGAGAAAGACTTCCGCAAGGTGCTGCCTTCCCTACTTCCTCTTTCTCCTGAGAGACATTTATTAAAGGTAAAGTAATTTTAACTGTCGTACCTTGATTGATCCCATTACTCTCCAGAGTAATGCTGCCTCCCATAAGTTCGATCAAGTTTCGTGAGATCGCCAATCCCAGTCCCGTACCGCCAAACTTGCGTGTAGTACCGTCATCTACCATTACAAACGGACGAAATAGTTTTTGTTGTTGGGCGGGATCGATACCCACACCTGTATCTCGAACTGCGACAGTCACCTGAGATTTACGATCAATATCTTGAATTTCTGTGCTGATTGTGATGCTGCCTTCTTCAGTGAATTTAGTTGCATTGCCAATGACATTAATCAATACTTGTTTCAGCTTGGCTGAGTCTGCATTCACCAAAATTGGCTCGCTCATCTGCTGAGGAATATTTAACTGCAAGCCTTTTTGTTGAATATTTACTGATTGTAAATTAATTACCTCCTTGAGTATTTTTTGGAGGTCAATTGGTTCTAAGGATACCGATAGTTTACCAGCTTCTATTTTAGAAATGTCGAGTAAGTCATTGATGATGCCTAGTAAATGAATTGCTGTGTCATCAGCACGTTTAAGAAACTCTAATTCTTCTTCTCGGTCATCACACAAACCATCTCGAACTACGCGAACGCAGTTAATAATAATATTTAATGGATTCCTCAATTCATGGGAAGTTGTCGCTAAAAATTGGCTTTTACTTTGGTTAGCTGTTTTAGCTTCTTTCCATGATCTTTCCACTTCCTCTGCCCAAGCTTTAAGTCGTTCTACCATTTGGTCTAGTGCTTGTGCAAGTTGATTGAATTCCCGGATTTTGAAATTACCTGGAACTGGTTGTGCTGTGTGGTGACTGTGGAGATTCAAAGCATAGTCTCGCAGTTCTTCAACGGGAAGTGCTAGGCAACGAGCTACATATAAAGAAGCCAACACACTTGCGCTAATTAAACCTACTGTCAAAACAACGAGAATGAGTTTGAATTGCTTTAAATCATACAAAGCATTGTCCAGACTAGTAACCGCTAAAATCACCCATTTTTGCTGCTGTCCTTTAATTAGGGGAATGTCGATCGCGGTATAACCAGCTAGTAATTCTTTCCCATCTGTTCCAAAAAACAAATGCAGAGAATCTTGTTTTCCTGCAATTGCATTTTTGACGATCATTTTGAGTCTGGAAGCATCTATATGCTGAGCAATATTAGTCCCAATCAAACTCGCGATTGGATGTGCCCAGATTGTCCCATCTTCAGCAATAACTACTGTAGAACCTGTCAACAACCCTGGTTTTTGATTCGTTTGTTCGTATAATAAAGCTGACTTCAGACTCAAGATATAACGTAATCGACCAGCACGATCATAGACAGGTGCTGATAATAATAATTCCAGTTTATTTTGTGTATTTCTTTTGCCAGTTGTTCCTGGAGTTGGTGGCAATATTGTTTCCACCGTAAATTCTGCATTGGAGAAAGAAGATTTCCATTCACCAATTGGTTCGTCGCCACAAGTTGTGGCAACAATTTGACTGCTTTGGTGATTTGTTAATTGTATGCACTCAATTTGTATGGGTTGCTGTTGCGCTAGCCGACTGAGAAATTGCTGGATTTGGGCAGGTGTTCCTGACTGAATAATCTGTGTTTGAGTAGCAATTAGTAAGTTACTTTTTAAAGTAGAAATTCTATCGACAATTTTTTCTCCCTTGATAATGGCACTTTCGGTTAAATTTTGACGAGCAGTTTCTAGCAAACTATTGCGTGCTTTTTTATAAGCTACAATTTCTCCTATTAACAAAACTGGAACAGACAATAGCAAAATCTTTGATACTAAAATCCGCCGAAAGGATGATTGACGCTGCTTAGCCATTGGCACTCTCACTTGGCATATGCAAACCACAATAGCAACGATATGCAATTAGACTAGTTGATATTATTAAGCTATAAATGTTTGTTGTTGCCAAAAATTTTAAACTAAAAAACAGTTTAATAGCAAACAAATAGATAGTATTTAAATATTGAGAGCAACTAGTTGCGATCGCAACTCCGATTCCATGCCAATCAAGTTGTAAGGTCTGTTGTAAACAGGGGTTTGCCTGCATCATGGATTTTGAGAATAAACACTCAGTAAATATATATAAAAACTATTGAAACAAGCAATGGTGCAACACCGACCTCATACTACTGTAGTTTTGGCCATGAGTGCAGATGGCAAGATAGCAGATGTTACGCGATCGCCAGCTAGATTTGGCTCAAAAACTGATAAGGCACACCTGGAAAAACAAATTGCTGCCTCTGATGCGGCTTTATTTGGTGCTGGTACTCTCAGAGCTTATGGTACAACACTAACCGTATCGCATCCACAATTGCTGCAAAAACGAATACAGGCTGGTAAACCTCCCCAGCCGATTCATATAGTAATTACACACACTGCTAACCTAGATCCGGAAATTCGTTTTTTTCAGCAGCCAGTGAGGCGTTGGTTGCTTACTACAACCACAGGGGCAGCTTTTTGGCAAAAACGCCCGGAATTTGAGCAGATTTTAGTCTTTGAAACTTCAAGAGGAAAAATTGATATTGCCGCTGCCTCACAACACCTATTAACTTTGGGTATAGCACAATTGATAGTAATGGGCGGTGGTGAATTAGTTGCCTCAATGTTGGAATTAGATTTAATCGATGAATTCTGGCTAACCGTCTGTCCGTTGATTATAGGCGGTGCGAATGCACCCACACCAGTGGAAGGCAGAGGATTTCCACCACAGTTAGCCCCTCGGCTGCAAATAGTAGAAGTTTATACTGTTGAGCAAGAAGTCTTTCTTCACTATCGAATTTCTCGTGGAGAGGGTTAGTGGTTAGTGGTTAGTAGTTAGTGGTTAGTGGTTGTAGAGACGTGCCATGGCACGTCTGTACATTGGTTAGTAGTTAGTGGTTAGTGGTTAGTGGTTGGTGGTTGGTGGTTGGTGGTTGTTAACTATGCCCAATCCCCAATGCCCACTCCTCCTAGTGATTTGCTGCAATTATTAGTAGATTGGATTACTTTAAGTAAAGCTGTCTTTAATTTTTGTTTCGGAAGCCCGCGATGGTGGAACAACTAAAGCCTCGCTACTCTGTTGCTTGGATTAACAAAATCGCCGAAGTCCCCCAAACAGCCTGGGATGCTTTAGCGTTGCCACTCAAAACCCCGTTTTTAGAGTGGGAATGGCTAAACAACTTGGAAACATCTGGTAGCGCCACAGCCAAAACTGGTTGGTTGCCAAATCACCTGACTCTATGGCGAGACAGAACACTCATTGCTGCTGCTCCACTTTACTTGAAAGGCCATAGTTATGGCGAATTTGTATTCGATCACCAATGGGCTGACTTAGCACAACGCATCGGTATGGACTATTACCCAAAACTGCTGGGGATGACACCGTTTACTCCAACCGAAGGCTATCGATTTTTAATTGCAGCCGGGGAAGATGAAGATGAAATTGCCGCGATGATGGTTTATGAAATTGATGCTTTCTGCTTAAAGCACCGCATTTCTGGTTGTCATTTTCTTTATGTAGATCCGCAATGGCGTCCGGTTTTAGAACGCCAAGGTTTTACTGCTTGGTTGCATCACAGTTACATTTGGCAAAATCTTGGCTTTCAAACCTTTGATGATTACTTGGCAGTATTTAATGCTAATCAGCGCCGCAATATTAAGCGCGAACGCAAAGCAGTCGAGAAAGCTGGTTTGCGACTGCAAGCTTTGACAGGGGATGAAATCCCTAAGTCATTGTTTGGGCTGATGTATGAATTTTATGCTGACACCTGCGATAAGTTTGGCTGGTGGGGTAGCAAGTATCTGACGAAGCGATTTTTTGAGCAGCTACACGATAATTATCGCGATCGCGTGTTATTTTTCGCCGCATATAGCGAACAAGATCGGCGTCAGCCATTCGGGATGTCTTTTTGTCTGTATAAGGGCGACAGGATGTATGGGCGCTATTGGGGTAGTTTTCAAGAAATAGATTGCTTGCATTTTGATGCTTGCTATTATGCCCCGATTGAGTGGGCGATCGCTAACAATATCCAAATTTTTGATCCTGGTGCTGGCGGACGACACAAAAAACGCCGGGGTTTTCTTGCAATGCCTAACCACAGTTTGCACCGTTTTTACAACAATCGTTTGCAACAAATTTTGTGTGCTTACATTAATGAAGTGAACGAGTTGGAACAGCAAGAAATTGAGGCAATAAATGCAGAATTGCCGTTTAGTCGGAAATGAAGTTAAGAAAAACTAACTACATAAACAACAGAAGGTGCTGAGCAAGATAAGAATTACACTTGAGAAGGGATAAAACATCCCTAAACAAAGTTGATTTTGATCGTGACTATGGGTTTGGATTTGGAAAAGTTAGCAGCAATAGATGATAAACTTTCTCATCGCCATCTTGACCTTGATCCCAGTGGCTACTTCATTATTTATTTGGAGCGAGAAACTGGGTTAATTTGTGCCAAGCATTTCACAAATGTAATTGATGAGCGTGGTTTAGCTGTCGATCCAGAAACAGGGAAAGTGATTCCCGCACGGGGAAAAGTAGAACGAACTCACACAACAGTATTTACCGGGAGGACAGCAAAAGAACTGTGCGTTCGGATTTTTGAAGAAACAAAGCCCTGTCCAGTAACTCAGCTAGATCATGCGGCCTATTTGGGTCGAGAATTTGTCCGCGCTGAGATTGCTTTAGTGACAGGGCAAGAGTATGTTCAAGATTAGTTGTTGGTTGATAGTAGTTAGTAGTTAGTAGTTAGTAGTTAGTAGTTGCTTTTTTACCACTAACCACTATCCACTAACCACTACCCATTAGAAGATGGTTGAATAGCCAGGTAAATGTAGTAAGTTGCCATCGGGATAATCGTGGCGGCAATTAAAAGCCCTACTACCCAAGCAATAGCGTTACCTTTTTCTTCTGCTTCTGTTTTCTTAAAGGTGCCTTCTACCTGCACTTTTTCAACAGTTTGGGGAGGGCCGGGATCTGGTTCACCAGACAACACAGCTATTAGGCGATCGCTAGCATCTAAAAACGCTTGATTGTATTTGTCGCCGTCTCGCAAAGGTGCCATGAGGGTTTCATCTGCAACACTTTTAGCAATTTCGTCCTTCAGCAAAGACTTCACTTGCTCACCAGTAATAATGGCACTACCGTTAGTAACGGTATCAATCATCAATAAAGCTTGATTTGCTTGCGCTTCTGTTGTGGGAAACCATTTTTCAAACAATGCTTTAGTAAAGCTCTCCGGTGTTTCACCATAGTCTAAGCGACGCACGGTAACAAATCTAACTTCATTTCCGGTTTGCTTAGCTAATTCCTCCAAGCTACTGCTAATTTTAGCTTCATTGGCGCGGCTAATGACTTCAGCTTCATCCACAACCCAGGTATTGGGTGTGAGATTGGGGATTTGATACACACCTGTAGCGAAAGCAGGTGTGGCAAATAGGCCAGAAACCAGAATCATCATTACCAGTGGCAGAATTAGCCATTGGATATGTTTTTTCCAGTTAAATACTTGGTTGAGGAGCTGTTTCATCGGATTGATTATGTTGATATAAAGACGTGCTTTCACCAAAAATACTACACAAGTATTGACCAAGTCTCGTCTTTCAACTGGTTTTTTGTGGGAAGCTCAATCAATTTAATATTTTTCTGTATAAAAAGTTCGTAGTAAGGGCTTTAGCCCTTTTTTGAGGACTAAAGTTCTCACTACGAACCTTTAATTAAGTAGGTCAGCACAAATAAAGCTAACTAGTTAAGATCGTCATTTGTCCTTTGTCATTGGTCATTGTTAAAGCTTTCAAGCGTGTTTATGTTTCGTAACATAGTTTGATTTATTCCCA